>NZ_JBIQNC010000014.1:0-15106 GCF_044462705.1 Xenophilus sp. | reverse complement strand
ACGCGCTCGCCCAGCGCCTCGGCCAGCTCGTCGCGCGTGGCGGTGGCGTTGCGCAGGTCGACGGCCTCGCTCTCCTCGATCAGCGGGCAGACCCAGTAGACCTGCCGGCCCTGGGCGAGCTGTCCCTGGATGCGCTCGATCACCTCGTCGCGGCGGTGCTCGGCCACCAGCCTGGTGATGACGGGCGTGCGGCCGGGCGGCAGTTCGTCGAGGGTGGAGACGTCCAGGTCGGCGTAGTAGCTCATCGCCAGCGTGCGCGGGATGGGGGTGGCGCTCATCATCAGCAGGTGCGGCTCCAGCGCGCCTTCGGCCTTGCCGCGCAACGCGAGCCGCTGCGCCACGCCGAAGCGGTGCTGCTCGTCGACGATGGCCAGCGCCAGCCGGGCGAAGCGCACCTTCTCCGAGATGACGGCGTGCGTGCCGACCACCAGCGCCGCCTCGCCGCTCTCCACGGCGGCGGCCATCGCGTCGCGCTCGCGCTTCTTCTGGCTGCCGGTGAGCCAGGCCACGCGCAGGCCGCGCTCGGCCAGCAGCGGGTCGAGCCAGCCCACCAGCTTGCCGAAGTGCTGCGAGGCGAGGATCTCGGTCGGTGCCATCAGCGCGCACTGGAAGCCCGCGTCGATGCAGCGCGCCGCGGCCAGCGCCGCCACCAGCGTCTTGCCGGAGCCGACGTCGCCCTGCAGCAAACGATGCATCGGCTGCGCGCGCGCCAGATCGCCGGCGATCTCGCCGTCGGCGCGGCGCTGGGCGCCGGTGGGCGTGAAGGGCAGCACGCCGAGCAGCTGCGCATGCAGCGAGCCGGCGCCGGCCGGCGCGCGCAGGGTGGGCGCCCGCTGCGCCGCGCGCTCGCGCCGCGCCTGCAGTTGCGAGAGCTGCTGTGCCAGCAGCTCCTCCGCCTTCAGCCGCTGCCAGGCAGGATGGCTGTGGTCCTCCAGCGTCGCCAGCGCCACGTCGGGCGCCGGGTAGTGCAGGAAGGACAGCGCCTCGCGCAGCCCCCAGGCGCGCGGCGGCATCAGGTGCGCCGGCACGATGTCGTCCAGCGGCGCGCGCGCCAGCCCGGCCTGCACGGCGCGGCGCAGCACGGGCTGCGCCAGGCCGGCCGTGGTGCCGTACACGGGCGTGAGCGCCAGCGGCAGCGGCGTGCCGGCAGCCTTGACGGTCGGGTGCATCATGGTCCGCCCCAGGAAGCCGCCCTTGACCTCGCCCCGCACCCGCACCCGGCTGCCCGGCGCCAACTGCTTCTGCTGCGAGGGGTAGAAGTTGAAGAAGCGCAGCTGCACCGTGTCACTGCCGTCCTGAAGCGTGGCCAGCAGCTGGCGGCGCGGGCGGTAGACCACCTCGCAGTCGGTGATCACGCCCTCCACCTGCGCCGTGTCGCCCTCGCGCGTGACGGCCAGGGGCACGATGCGCGTCTCGTCCTCGTAGCGCAGCGGCAGGTACAGCGCGAAGTCGATGTCGCGCACCAGGCCCAGCTTCTTCAGCGCGCGCTGCACGGCGCTCTCGCCGCTGCCGGGGGCGCGCTGCGGGGGCGCATCGGCAGGGGCGGCGGGCTTGGAAACGGGCATGGGAGAATTCTGCCCTCCCCTTGGCACGGGCTTGTCCAGCCCTCAAGCATGCGTTCCTTCACCCTCTCCGACTTCGATTTCGCGCTGCCGCCCGAGCTGGTGGCGCAGCACCCCGCCGCCGAACGCTCCGCCTCGCGGCTGCTCGACGGCACCACCTCACCGCCCACCGACCGCATCTTCCGCGACCTGCCCAGCTTGCTGCGTGCAGGCGACCTGCTGGTCTTCAACGACACGCAGGTGGTCAAGGCGCGCCTGTTCGGCGAGAAGCCGACCGGCGGCAGGCTGGAGCTGCTGGTCGAACGCGTGCTGTCAGACGGCGAGGTCGTCTGCCACATGAAGGTGAGCAAGAAGCCGCGCGTGGGCACGGTGCTGCGCATGGTGGGCGGCTTCCGCGCGACGCTGCTGGGCCGCTGGCCCGAGAAGGATGGCGCCCTGTTCCGCCTTGCCTTCGACAGCGACGACGGCGCCGACCCCTACGCCCTGATGGCGCGCCACGGCCACGTGCCGCTGCCGCCGTACATCGCGCATGCCGATTCCGAGGACGACGTGCGCCGCTACCAGACCGTGTTCGCCCGCGTGCCCGGCGCCGTGGCCGCGCCGACGGCGGCGCTGCACTTCGACGAAGCGCTGCTCGCGCAACTGGACGCCGCCGGCGTGCAGCGCGCCAGCGTGACGCTGCACGTGGGCGCCGGCACCTTCCAGCCCGTCAAGACCGAGAACATCGCCGAGCACGTGATGCACGCCGAGCGCTACGAGGTGCCGCCGGCGACGCAGCAGGCCATCGCCGACTGCCATGCGCGCGGCGGCCGCGTGGTGGCGGTGGGCACGACCACCGTGCGCACGCTCGAATCCTGGGCCGCGAGCGGCGAGGCGTCGGGCGACACGCGCATCTTCATCACGCCCGGCTTCCGCTTCCGGCACGTCGACCGGCTCGTCACCAACTTCCACCTGCCCAAGAGCACGCTGATGATGCTGGTGAGCGCCTTCGCCGGGTACGAGCACATCATGGCGCTGTACGCGCATGCCGTGCGCGAGCGCTACCGCTTCTTCAGCTACGGCGACGCGATGCTGCTGGCGCGCGCCGGCGACGCCTGAATCACACCAAGGAGGAAAAACAACATGCAAGAAGACTCTCTGCGCAAGGACTTCGCCAAGGCCATCCTGTGGTCGCTGCTGGCGCTGTTCCTCATCCCGGCCGCCTGCCTGTGGTTCACCACGCACTCGCTGGCCGAGGACCAGGCGAAGCTGAACCGCGCCGTCGCCGCGCGCATGGCGAAGGACCCGCGCCTCTCGGCCGCCGAGCGCGAGGAGATCCAGTCTTTCTACGCCCGCCATCCCATGGCGCAGCTGTGCCGCGACGACGCCCCGGAGGCCGCGCGCTTCCGCGCCGCCAGCTGTCCGGCCTACGGCGAGCTGTGGCAGTTCACCTGGATGCGTGTGCTCTCCATCGCCACGCTGGTGGCCGGCGTCGCCATCCTGGCCTGGCTGGCACTGCTGGGCGCGCTGGCCTTCGTCAACCGCGCTCTGCAGTACGCCAGCTTCGTCGCCGGCTGGCGCACCCTCACTTTCGCCAGCGCCGCGATGGTGGTGGTGCAGGGCGCAATGTGCGTGTGGCTGTCGTTCTGGGTCACGGCCTTCTACACGCACAAGTACTACCCCAAGCTCATCATCGCCGTCGGCCTGGTGGTGCTGGGGGCGGCCATCTTGGTGATCGTGAAGATCTTCCAGCGCAGCGCCGAGGGCAGCGCGGCGGACGGCGAGCTGGTGTCGGACGCCGACGCGCCGCGCCTGTGGCAGCGCATCCGCGACATGGCCGCCCGGCTGGGCACGCCCGCGCCCGACCACCTGATCGCGGGCATCGACGCCAACTTCTTCGTCACCGAGGCGCCGCTGGCCGTCGGCGGACAGGTGCTGCAGGGGCGCAAGCTCTATGTGAGCGTGCCCCTGCTGCGCCAACTCGACCGCGAGGAGGCCGACGCCGTGCTGGCCCACGAGCTGGCGCACCTGAGCGGCGGCGACGCGCGCAGCAGCGCCGCGCTCGGCCCCAAGCTCGACCAATTCGACCGCTACCTGGCACACCTCTACGAAGGCGGCGCCTCGCGCGTGGTGCTGCCCTTCCTGCGGCTGTACCGCATGGTCTTCCAGCTCGCCCTGTCGCGCGAGAGCCGCGCGCGCGAGTTCATGGCCGACGGCACCGCGGCCCGGCTGGTGTCGCCGCGCGCGATCAGCCACTCGCTGGTCAAGATCGCCGCCTACGCCAGCTACCGCGCCGACACCGAGGGGCGCCTGTTCAGCCGCGACGAGCGGCTGGGCGAATCGCTGGGCATCGGCCACAGCGTGGCCTCGGGCCTGCCGCAATGGGCCGGCTCGGAGGCCTTCATGGAGGCCATGACCGAGGGCCGCGTGCCGCACCCCTACGACAGCCACCCGCCGCTGCGCGAGCGCATGGCCCAGGTCGGCCACGTGGAGCCCGAGGCGCGCTTCGCCGCCATCGTGACGCAGCCGGCGGCCGCCACCTGGGTGGACGACATCGCCACCGCGGCCGAGATCGAGTCGCGCCTGTGGGCCGCCTACGAGCAGGACTTCGCCGCCGAGCACGAGCACCACCTGGCCTGGCGCTACGAGCCGGCCAGCGACGAGGAACGGGCGCTGGTGCTCAAGCACTTCCCCGCGCAGTCCTTCGCGCTGAAGGACGGCCGCAGCGTCACCATCGCCTACACCGGCATCGCACCGCCCGACGGCAGCGCAGAGATCGTGTGGGACGCCGTCAAAGGCCTCGAATACAAGGACGGCAGCTTCGGCGACACGCTGGTCGTCAAGCTCAACGAGAAGGGCCTGGTCGGCGCCAAGGCGGTCAAGCTCAAGCTCGCGGGCCTCAAGGGCGAGGCGAAACAGCAGTTCAAGGCGGTGCTCGGCCACTACTGGCAGCGGCACCAGCACATGCGGGCCTACCAGGCCTTCAACGCCGCTACGGCCTGAGCCATGCGTGCGCTCCCGTCGTCGATCCTGAAGGTCCTGCTGGCCACGCTGCCGGCGTTGGCCGCCGCGCGCGGCTACACGCCGCAGGGCGCGTGCGGCGACTTCGCCCGGCTGTCCGTCGCCAGCCCGCCCGGCACCTGCGTGGCGCTGCTGGCGGACGAGGCCGAGGGCCTGCGCGCGCCGCGCCGCATCCTCGAAGTCGCGCCGGGCCGCTACTGGATCGCCGACATGGGTTCGTGGGAGCCGCGCCGCGGCCGCCTGCTGGAGATGACGCTGCCCGCGGACGGCCCCGCGCCCCGCCGCGCGCGCATCGCCGTGCTGGCCAGCGGGCTGGACCGGCCCTCGGGCCTGGCGCTCGGCCCCGGCGGCAAGGTCTACGTCGGCGAGGCGGGCCAGGTGTGGCGCACCGTGGTGCCCGCCCCCGGCGGCGCGCTGCAGCGCGAGACGGTGCTCGACCAACTGCCCGCCGACGGCACGCACCCGCTCAAGGAGATCGCCTTCGGCCCCGGCAACCGCCTGTACGTCAACGTCGGCTCCAGCAGCGACGCCTGCCGCGAGGGCAGCCAGCCGCCCGCCCTGCCCTGCCCCGACGGCCAGGGCGAGCGCCCGCGCGCCGCGGTGTACGAGGCGCAGCTCGGCGGCCCGCAGATGACGGTGCAGCGCTTCGCGCCCTTCGCCACCGGCCTGCGCAACAGCATGGCACTGGCCGTGCTGCCCGGCGGCGCCGAAGGCCGCGTGCTGCAGGGCGAGAACTCCATCGACTACCGCGACCCGCAGTCGCCGCCGGAGGAGCTGAACCTGCTGCAGCGCGGCCGCCACTACGGCTGGCCCTACTGCGTCGGCATGCGCAGGAACGCACAGGGCTACGAAGGCCGCTACGACTGCGCAAAGACCGAAGCGCCGCTGGCCCTGTGGCCTGCGCATGCCGCGCCGCTGCAGATGATCCCCGGCCCGGCCAGCACGCCCTTCGCCGGCCAGTTGCTCGTCGCCTGGCGCGGCCCGCAGGCCAGCGGCCACCGCGTCGTCGGCTTCCGGCTCGGCAAGGACGGCCTGCCCGCCGGCAAGCCGATCGACTGGCTGGCCGGCTGGCATGCCCAGGCCGGTGCACGCCCGATGGGCCGCCCCACCGGTATCGCGGTGGACCGCGCCGGCCGCCTGCTGGTGGTCGAGGACTACAACCGCACTGTGCTGATGCTGCTGCCCCAGGCGCCGGCCGCCGCCCCAACCCCTTCCCCGAAAAAATGACCGCCCTGCGCTTCGACCTGCTCGCCACCGACCCCGACAGCCACGCCCGCCGCGGCACGCTCACGCTCAACCACGGCGTGGTGCAGACGCCCATCTTCATGCCCGTGGGCACCTACGGCACCGTCAAGGGCGTGATGCCGCGCAGCCTGGAGGACATGGGCGCGCAGATCATCCTGGGCAACACCTTCCACCTGTGGATGCGCCCGGGGCTGGACGTGATGCAGTCGTTCGGCGGGCTGCACCGCTTCGAGCAGTGGAACCGGCCCATCCTCACCGACTCGGGCGGCTTCCAGGTGTGGAGCCTGGGTGCGATGCGCAAGATCAGCGAGGAAGGCGTGCGCTTCGCCTCGCCCGTCAACGGCGACAAGCTGCTGCTCACGCCCGAGGTCTCGATGCAGATCCAGACCATCCTCAACAGCGACATCGTCATGCAGTTCGACGAGTGCACGCCCTACGACACGAACGGCCACGTGACCACCGAGGCCGAGGCGCGCCACTCGATGGAACTGAGCCTGCGCTGGGCCAAGCGCTGCCAGGCGGAGTTCGCGCGCCTTTCGAACCCCAACGCCCTCTTCGGCATCGTGCAGGGCGGCATGTTCGAGCACTTGCGCGAGGCGTCGCTGGCGGCGCTGGTCGACATGGACTTCCCCGGCTACGCCATCGGCGGCGTGAGCGTGGGCGAGCCCAAGGACGAGATGCTGCGCATCATGGCCCACACGCCGCATCGCCTGCCGGCGCACAAGCCGCGCTACCTGATGGGCGTGGGCACGCCCGAGGACCTGGTGCAGGGCGTGGCCGACGGCGTGGACATGTTCGACTGCGTGATGCCGACCCGCAACGCGCGCAACGGCACCATCTTCACCCGCTACGGCGACCTGAAGCTGCGCAACGCCCGCCACAAGAGCGACCACCAGCCGCTGGATCCGAGCTGCACCTGCCATGCCTGCGCCGGCACGAGCGGCGTGAGCTGGGAACAGGGTGGCCGCGCAGGCTTCAGCCGCGCCTACCTGCACCACCTGGACCGCTGCGGCGAGATGCTGGGGCCGATGCTCACCACCGTCCACAACCTGCACTACTACCTGAACCTGATGCGCGAGGTGCGCGAGGCGCTGGACGCAGGCGCCTACACGGCCTTCCGCGCCCGCTTCAAGGCCGACCGCGCGCGAGGCGTGTGACATCTCCATGAACGGAAAGGCCCGGCAGCGTTTCCGCTGCCGGGCCTTCGCCTTGGCGGGCGATCTCGGATCAGTCGCGCAGCTCGGGCGGCAGCGTGCCGCCGTTGGCCGCGATGCGGCTCATCACCTGCTTGTGCAGCCAGATGTTCCACTCGGCCGAGCCGGGTTCGGCGTTGCCGGTGTAGATCAGTTCATTGGCCAGTTCCTTGCGCGCCGCCAGGCTGCTGTCCAGTCCCAGCAGCTTGAGCAGGTCGACGATGGAGGTGCGCCAGTTCAGCGCGCTGGCGCCGGGCATCGCGTCGAGGATGGGTGCCACCTCGCCCAGCGGGATGGCCGGAGGCGGTGCCGGCACGGCCGGGGCGCCGGCGGGCGCGGCCGCGGGCGGCGCAGCCACCACCTCGGAGGCGTTGGCCGACGGGAAAATCTTGGAAAAAATCTTTCCGAAAAAGCTCATGGATACGGTCCTCGTCGTTCGTGTTGCGGGCCGGCGGCACGGCAAGCCTGCCGCCGGCTGCGCGCGGGATGCGGCGCAGGGCGCAGTTCTAACACTTTGCGGCGACGGCACTGGTAAAGATTGGCGTCGATCGTGCGGAAAGCCCGAACACCGCGACGCGATCAGCCGGGCGAGGCGGCAGCCTGTACCCCGTCCGGCTGCGCTGACGTGCCGCAGTCCGGGCAGAAGCGCGAGAAGGCGCTCTTGCGCGCCTGGCAGTGCCCGCAATGGTCGAACAGGCCGATGCCGCAGTGCGGGCAGAAATTCAGCGCCCCGCCCGTGGGCTGCCCCGCCGCGGCCGCCTTCAGGTCCACCGGCCGCTCGCAGCCCGGGCACACGCCCTTGGCCAGGCGCGCCAGCGCGGTGTCGTAGCCGAGTGCCTCGCGCCGCTGCTCGGCCGAATGGGCCTCGGCCTCCCTCTGCCGCGCCAGGTAGCGCTGCAGCCCGACGATGACATAGCGCCCCACCAGCACCGTGATGATGAGGCCCACGATGTAGCGGACGTAGCCGCCATAGCTGGGCAGGTAGGGCACCAGCTCGACGAAGAAGGCGAACAGGGCGAAGAGGATGAAGCCCCAGACGAAGGGCCACCAGGTGCTCTGGCGCTTCTTCGCGAACAGCCAGCCCGCCACCGCCAGCAGCGGCAGCGTGAGCGCCAGGCGGTAGAGGAACACGCGCAGCTCGACGCGGCGCTGCTCGGCCTCCAGCTTCTCGTACGCCTCGGCCTCCAACGCATGCAGCTCCGCCTGTCGCGCCTCCTGTTCCTGGCGGGCATCCAGGCGCTGCTGGCGCTGGGCGGCCACCTGGCGCTGTGCATCGTCCTCGGCGGCCTTGAGCGCATCGAGCTGGCGCGTGCGGGCGATGAGTTCAGCGTCCTGCTGCGGCAGCTGCGTGGCGCGGCGCGTGGCCAGCCAGTTGTCGAAGGTCTCGCGGGCGTTGCGGCTGGCCTGGCCGGTGGCCTGCACCTGCAGTTGCGCCTGGTCGAGCGCGCGCTGCGCGGCCTGCGCCTTCTCCTCGGCCTGGCGCACCGACTCGCGCAGCGCGTCGGCACGCCCGGGCGGCATGAAGTCCTCCAGTTGCAGCGTGCGCTCGACACGCGGCAGATCGCCCACCACCGTGCCGCCCAGGCCGATCAGGAAACCGGCGAAGACCAGCGCCACCAGCCACAGGCCGCGGCGGAACCACTTCTCCGACAGACGCAGCGATTTGCTCATTGACAGTTCCTTCCTTGGAGACGCCGAACAGGCTCTCAGATTTTCAGGCGCACCGGCGGCGCACCCAGGCCGGCGCGCGGCAGCCACTCGAAGACCGAGTCCACCGTCACCGTCTCGATGCGATCCGAGAAGCGCTTCTCGTTCGGATGATCGTCGAAGGCGACGTTCGCGGCGCTGATGCGTCCGCCCAGCCGGGTGAGCGGCCCGAGCCGCAGCGTGGTCGGCTCGTAGCCCTTGAAGCGCAGCCAGGCCTGCGCCTGCGTGCGCTGGCGCACCGTGCCGGGCTCCATCGCCAGGGCCAGGGTCTCGATGGCCCACTGGTTGGACTGCTGGTACTTCTGCCCCCAGGCGTAGCTGACGAGGCTGTAGGACCGCGTCGAAACCACCGACAGCGCCCGCGAGAGCTGCGGCGCCGGCTGCGAAAGCAGCGCCCACAACTGCTGCTGCACCTGCAGCGAGGGCACCTCCCATGCCGCCTCGTAGCGCCAGGGATCGTCGAGGAAGAACTCGCCCAGGCCCTGGCGCTGCACGATCGCCTCGGCGGTACCGCAGCGGTTGAGCTTGTGGACCACGCGCCAGGGGCCCTCGGCGCTCTTGTAGGCCCAGCCCATGTGCGACCAGGTCAGGCCGTAGCGGCTCAGGTCCTGGCCGGCCCGGGCCAGCACCACCACCCGGGCGCCGCTGGCGTCCAGCGCCTGCGAGGTGCGCTGCGCCAGCTCCAGGCCGCGGGAGAGCGCGGCAGCCGTGGGCTGCCGTTCCTCGCACGAACGGCCGGCATGGGCCGACACCGGAAACAGGACCAGCCCCGCGAACGCCACCAGCGCGATGAGCAGTGCCGTGTGCAGCAGCCGGCGCAGCCAGCGGCGGCTTCGCGGCATCCGGGTCTCCTCCAGCTCGTAGGGGCCGAAGTTGGTGCGCGGCGGCCTCACAGCAGCCTCTCGTCGTGCAGCAGCGCCCGGCCGATGGCGTTGGGGATGAAGGCCAGCACTTCCCCAGCGGCCGAGAGCAGCACGCCGGTGCCGATCACGCTGACCTCCACCGACGCGCCCGTCGCCACCGACACCGCGCGGGCGCCGCGGTCCATCAGCCGCACGCTGGCCTGCGCGCCGTCGGAAGCACGCTCCAGCAGGTAGACGGTGCCGTCGGCCGAGGCTTCGACCGCCTTCACCGTGAGCACCGCGCCGCCCACCGACAGCGCGGCCGGCAGCGCCAGCGCCGTCGCGCCGACGGCGCCCGCCGCCGATGCGGCGCCCACGACGGAAGCCACCGGCAGCAGCGACAGGGCGGTAGAGGCTTCGCTCTGCGCCCGTGCAGGCGAGGCAGCCCCCAGGGCCAGGGCGACGGCCAGGCCCACGGCGGCGAACACCGAACGAATGGAAGACGAACACGTGGCTTGCATGGTCATGACGGACTCCTGCGTGAAGTGGATTCGTGAGGAAGAAGAAGGCGCGCCAGGCTTCACTCGCCCCGCGCGGCATCGCGTGCCTCGAGGGCTTCGCGGCGGCCGGCCAGGCGGGCGTCGGCCAGGTCGGCTTCATGGCGGTCGCGCAGCATCTTGGCCAGCGTGAAGGCCGAGCTGACCAGGAACAGCCAGCTCACGCCGAGGTAGGCCTTGTAGGCCTCGTTGATCGGCATGCGCAGCAGGCCCCAGGCCGTCAGGCCCATGGCGGTGACGAAGCCGCCCCACACCACCAGCTTCCACATCGGCGTGTCGCCGGCGGCGCCCGGATGCTGGTTGTCGCGCACGAACTTGGCCAGCATGAACACCGCCGAAAGGCAGAACACGTAGCCCATCACCATGAAGGCGCGCTCTAAGTTCTCGCCCGGCAGCCAGGCCAGGCCGGTGGCGCACAGGAAGACGGCGATGCCGAAGGAGGCCCAGGTCTGGAACTGCCAGGCGCGGGTGTCGCGCTGGATGCGGACGAGGGGGGCGGAGGTGTGCATGTGCTTGGTGCCTTGCGGCGGAGTTGAGGTGAGGCGGATGGTGCGGGCCATGCCGCGCAGGCGCATCGAATGAATGCACCCGTCTCCTTCAAGAACCTCATGGGTATCGGATTTCGATACCCTCCCTGCTTCACCAGCGGCGCGGCGCGGGGCGGGTGCCCTGGTGCAGATCGGCTCGGGTGTAGGGCCGGTCGTGGCCGGCCAGTTCCACGGCCAGCCAGGCGACGAAGTCATGGGTGGGCGCGCGCCACCCCGGCTCCACCACCAGCAGCGGGGCCAGCAGCGCCGCGAACACCCAGTGGGCACGGATGCGCAGGTGCGGCCAGCGGCGCTGCCGCAGCAGAAAGACGAGGCTGGCCGACGCGCCCAGCGCAAAGCCGGCGCCGACCTCCGTGGCCGAATGCGCGTCGAGCGCCATGCGCGACACGCCGATCAGCGCGCCCAGCAGCCAGCCGGCAGCCGCCAGCGCCACGCGCAGCCGGTGCGTGCCGCGCGAACCCATGAGCCACAGTGCAACCGGCCAGAAGCAGGTCGAGAGCGCCGTGTGCCCGCTGATGCCGGTGAAGTCGAGCGCAGCGCTGCCCACCCCCCAGCCGAGGAAGAGCAGCTTCGTCAGGGCCACCAGCGCGCCGGTGGCGCCGAAGCACAGCACCCAGGTCCAGCCCTGCGGCCGCGTCGCCCGCGGGATCAGCAGCCACAGGGCGACCAGCGCCGCGCAAGGAAGCAGCAGCGCGCTGTCGCCCAGCCAGGTGAAGAGCTGCCAGCCGCTCACCGGATGCGCCCGGCGGGCATGGCGCCGTGGTGTGCGATGGAAGGGCGCGGCGGCAGGCTCACGAGGCCAGCAGTCCGTCCACGTGGCTGCGCATGGCCTCGGGCGCCAGCCCGGCCGGCGGCATGGCCGGCCCGACGTTCAGGCCCACGCGGCTGAGCAGGCCGCGGCGGAAGGGCCGCACCATCGCCACGTTCTCGCCGTTTCGCACCTCGATGCGGCTGAAGAAGGAACCCCACAGGTTGGTCAGTGCCATCGGAATCACCGGCGCTTCGATGCCTTCGGCGCGCGCGAGTTCGATGATCTTCATGACGCCGCCCTTGAAAGGCTGCAACTGCCCGTCGCGAGTGATGCCGCCCTCGGGGAAGATGCCCAGCAGGTCGCCCTCGCGCAGCACCGCCACGGCCTCGGCGAAGGCGCGTTCGTAGGCGGCGGCATCCTCCTTCTGTGGCGCGATGGGGATGGCCTTGGCCAGCCGGAACAGCCAGCCCAGCACCGGCACCTTGAAGATGCGGTGGTCCATGATGAATCGCACCGGCCGCGGGCTGGCCGCCATCAGCAGCACCGCATCGACGAAGCTGACGTGGTTGCACACCAGCACCGCGGGCCCTTCGGCGGGGATGTGCTCGTCGCCGCGCACCTTGTAGCGGTAGACGCAGCGCGAGGCCACCCAGGCGACGAAGCGCAACAGGTACTCGGGCACCAGCATGAAGATGTAGAAGGCCACCACCGCGTTGGCGATGCCGGTGAAGAGGAAGATCTGCGGGATGGTGAAGCCCGCCGCCAGCAGCGCGCCGGCGATGACGGCGCTGCCGATCATGAACAGCGCGTTGAGGATGTTGTTGGCGGCGATGACGCGCGCCCGGTGGGTGGGCTGGCTGCGCAGCTGGATCAGCGCATACATCGGCACGCTGTACAGGCCCGCGCACAGGCTCAGCAGCGCCAGGTCGGCCATCACGCGCCAGTGCGAGGCGTGGCCGACGAAGGCAGCGGCGCCCATCTCGGCCGCCGGCGGCAGCCCGCGCGAGGCGAAGTACAGGTCGATGGCGAACACGCTCATGCCGATGGCGCCCAGCGGCACCAGGCCGATCTCGACCTGCCGGTGCGACAGCGTCTCGCACAGCAGCGAGCCGATGCCGATGCCCACCGAGAACACCACCAGCAGCAGCGAGGCCACCTGCTCGTTGCCGTGCAGCACCTCCTTGGCGAAGGCCGGGAAGTTGCTCAGGAACACCGCGCCGAAGAACCACATCCACGAGATGCCGAGCAGCGAGCGGAACACCACCACGTTGCCGTGCGCGAGCTTCAGGTTGCGCCAGGTCTCGCTCACCGGGTTCCAGTTGATGCGCAGGCCCGGGTCGGTGGCCGCCGTGCGCGGGATCGCCTGCGCCGCCGCGCGGCCCGCCAGCGCCAGCAGCACGCAGCCGGCCGCCACCGTCGTGTGGCCGATGCCGGGCAGCGCCACCAGCAGGCCGCCGGCCACCTGGCCGAGCAGGATGGCGACGAAGGTCCCCATCTCCACCATGCCGTTGCCGCCGGTGAGCTCGCGCGCGTCGAGCACCTGCGGCAGGTACGCGTACTTGACCGGCCCGAACAGCGTGGAGTGCAGCCCCATGAGGAACACGCAGGCCAGCAGCACCGGCACGTGGGCCGCCACGAAGCCCCAGGCCGCGAGCAGCATGATCGCGATCTCGAGGTTCTTGACCAGGCGGATGATGACCGTCTTGTCGTACTTGTCGGTGAGCTGGCCGGCGGTGGCCGAGAACAGCAGAAAGGGCAGGATGAACAGCGCGCCGATCACCAGCCCGGCCATCGCCGGCTTCATCCAGGCGACCTGGAGCTGGTAGGTCACCATCACGGTGAAGGCGAACTTGAACAGGTTGTCGTTCGCGGCGCCGGCGAACTGCGTCCAGAAGAACGGGGCGAAGCGGCGCTGCCCCAGCAGCGCGAACTGGTTGGCCTGCGCGTTGGCGCCGGGCTGGGTGGGGTTGGAAGCGCTCGTGCTCATCGGCTGGATCCCTCGCTCTCGGCCTTGTCGTTCTTGCGTCATGCCGTGGCGGCGGCCGGCGCCGGATTGTGCCGCAGCCCTCCGCGCCCGGCGGCCCGCACCATGGCCAGCACCGGCAGGGCCGCCAGCGCCGCCACGAGATGCTTGAGCGTATGGCCCGACACCAGGTGGGCCGTGGCCTCGTAGATCGCGTGGTCGCCCACCTCCAGCAGCTTGGCCACGGCATAGCAGGCGATCACCGTGCCCAGGTTCAGCCCCAGGGCGCCGCGCACGCGGGGCGCGAGGGCCATCGCCAGCACCAGCGCCATGCCGCCGAACTGCACCAGCGCCCAGGGCAGCACGTTGCCCGTCTCGGCGGCGACGGCCGCCGCCAGCAGGCCGCCGGCCAGCGTGCACCAGGCCGTGGCCCAGCCGGCGCGGGGCGACACGCGCTCGCACACCGCCAGCCCGACCAGCCCGGCGAAGGCCACTGCCATGCCGGCGCGGTCCGCAGCCAGGCGATGGACGTCGGGCTGCAGGTGGAAGAAAGCCGAGCCGGCGGCCGTCACCAGCAGGCCGGCAAAGAACAGCCAGGCGCAGTCCAGCGCGTTCCCGGCGTGCTCGTCGGCACCGTGCTCCGGATGGGCGCAGCGGTCGGCGCGGTGCAGCCGCCACAGCCCCGCCAGCCCAAGCAGCGCAAAAGGCAGGTTGCTCAGCACGTCCAGCGCATTGGGCAGGCCGTGCCAGCCGCGACCGTCGGCGAAGCCAACCGCCAGCGCCGCCGGCATCGGCAGGGCCGGCGCGGCGGCGGCCAGCACCCAGAGGAGGAGAAGGAAACCGGCCAGCAGGCGTTCGCGGCGGCTCAGGGACGGGAGGACGGGGAAGGTCATGGGCGGCGGTCCGTGAAAAAGTTCCGGTGCACTGTAGGCAGGGCCGCCTCGGGAAAGAATCGAATTTCGATACGTATGAAGATTGGTGCATCATAGGTATTGAATTTCTATACTTCAACCGCCATGAGCACCACCGTCGATCTCGTCCACGCCATCAAGAACGAACTCAAGCACGCCCGCATGACCTACGCGGACCTGGCGGCCGCGCTGGGCATGGCCGAGTCCAGCGTCAAGCGCATGCTGGCGAAGGGCGACATGCCGCTGTCGCGGGTGGACGCGATCTGCCGCGCGCTGCGGCTGGACTTCGCCGACCTGGCGCGGTGGGTGGCCGACGCGCAGCCGCTGCTCAAGGAGCTGACGCAGGACCAGGAGAAGGCGGTGGTCAGGGACAAGAAGCTGCTGCTGGTCGCCATCAGCGTGCTGAGCCAGTGGACGCTGGAGCAGATCGTGGCCGCCTACCGCATCACCGAGGCGGAATGCATCGGCTACCTGGCGCAGCTCGACCGCATCGGCATCATCGAGCTGCGCCCGCTCAACCGCTACCGGCTCAAGCTGGCCAAGACCTTCCGCTGGCGTCCGCACGGGCCGGTGATGCAGTTCTTCCGCGACCACGTGGTGCTGGACTACTACCGCGGCGGCTTCGACGGCCCCGCCGAGGGGCTGCTGCTGGTGCACGGCAGCATCAGCCGCGCGCTGGCGCCGGCCTTCCTGGAGCGACTGCAGCGCGTGGCGCAGGATTTCGCGCAGCAGCACCAGACCGACCAGAAGCTCTCGCCCGACGACCGCGAGGGCTTCACCCTGCTGCTGGGCATGCGCAACTGGGAGTTCGAGCAGTTCACGCAGCT
>NZ_JBIQNC010000013.1:38033-42495 GCF_044462705.1 Xenophilus sp. | reverse complement strand
GCACCGTCTGCGCGGAGTAGTTGCGCAGCGAGATCACGAGCTGGTTGTAGGCGTCCATGAAGGCCGCTGCGATCACCTTGCCCTGCGGCGTGCGCGAGTAGCCGCCGATGCTGCCGGCCGCCGAGGCGCCCGCCGCGCCCAGGAAGCCGCCGAAGTCGGTCTTGGAGGCGCTGCCCTCGGACACGCCCACCTGCACGCCCGAGCGGTTGTCGATCAGCGTCAGCATGGCCGCGGCCTCGCGCGTTTGCAGGCTGCCGCCCAGGTTGGCCAGCACGTTGCTGTAGCGGCCGCGGTTGACGATGCCGCCCAGCGCCGCACCCATGCCGCCGGCATCGCTGTTGCTGATGATGACCTCGGGCGAGATGCCGTAGTCGGACGCCACCATCTGGCCCTTGCCGAAGTTGCTGCCGCGGCGCATCTCGCCGGACTGCATCAGCGCGCGCTCGCGGTTCATGGCGTTCATGCCGGCGGCGCCGCGCTCGACCACCACGAAGCAGTTGGACTGCTGGATCAGCAGGCGCAGCAGCGTGGAGGTGGGCGGCAGCTTGTATTCGCCGGTGATGATGGTGTACCAGCCGGCCGACTGGTTCTCGATCAGCGAGACGGTGCCCAGCGGCGACTCGCAGCGCTCCAGGGCGCTGCTGGCATTGGCGGAGGCGGCACCGGCCGCGCTGCCGGTGGCCACCGTCTTGGCGCCCATGCTGCCCATCTGCATGTCGGTGGTCTGGCAGCCGGCCAGGGCCAGCAGGCTCGCCAGGGCGGCGGCGAAAGGAAGTTTGGCGAAGGTCATCGAGTCAACCCCTGACAGTGTTTGAAACAGCCGGTAAGCATACCCGGCAACGCGCCCTTCGAGCGATACGCCGGAAGCGATGGAACATGTTTCATGGACGCGGTGAGGACGAACGGGCCGGCGGCATTTCAAGCGGCGCTGCCGCCGCGCAGCCGGTCGATCAGCCCGTTCAGGGCCTCCAGCGAGCCGAAGTGGATCGCCAGCTCGCCGCTTTCCTCCACCTTGCCGCCGCGCTTGCTGCGCTTCCTGATGCGCACCTCGACCTGGGCGGTGAGCAGGTCGGCCAGCTCTTCCTCCACGCGCTGCAGGTCGCGCGGCTTCTCCTCGGCGCGGGCCGGGCGGCGCGGGGCGGTGAGGCTGAACTCGGCGGCCAGCTTCTTGACCAGCGCCTCGGTCTCGCGCACCGACAGCTTGCGGGCGACGATCTGGTTGGCGGCCGTGATCTGCGCCGCGCGCTCCAGCGCCAGCAGCGCGCGGGCGTGGCCCATGTCCACGTCGCCGGCCATCAGCAGGCCCTGCACCGGCTCGGCCAGGTTCAGCAGGCGCAGCAGGTTGCTGGCGGCGCTGCGCGAGCGGCCCACCGCCTGCGCCGCCGCTTCGTGAGTGAGCCCAAACTCATTGACCAGGCGTTGCAGGCCCTGGGCCTCTTCCAGCGGGTTGAGGTCCTCGCGCTGGATGTTCTCGATCAGCGACATGGCGGCCGCCGCCTCGTTCGGCACGTCGCGCACCAGCACCGGCACCTCGCTCAGGCCGGCCAGCTTCGCCGCGCGGAAGCGCCGCTCGCCGGCGATGATCTCGTAGGGCGCGTTCTTGGCCTCGGCCTGGGCGGCGTCGAGGCGACGCACCAGGATCGGCTGCATGATCCCCTGCGCCTTGATGCTCTCGGCCAGCTCGTACAGCGCGCCCTCGTCCATGCGGGTGCGGGGCTGGTAGACGCCGGGGACCAGCTGGTCCAGCGCCAGGGTGCTCGGCTGGCCGTCGCGCGGCGCGGCGGCCTCCTGCGATGCATCGTCGGCCGCCGTGGCGGCGCCGGAGGACGCGGCCGGGCCGAGCAGGGCTTCGAGCCCGCGGCCGAGGCCCTTGGGTTTCTTGGTGGCCATCTTCTAGGACTTCTTCCGATTCAGATCGAGGAGCAGCGCCCGGCCCTCGGGCCAGTCGCCCAGGCCGGACTCGGCGTTGAGGTGCCCGCGCGCGCCGCCATCGACGAAGCGGGCGCCCCAGTCGGCCGCCAGGCCGCGGGCGCGCCCGGCGCTGCAGTAGGGGTCGTCGGTGGAGCCGACCAGCACGGCGGCGAAGGGCAGCGGCCGGCGCGCGATGGGCGCCCAGCCGGGGATCTGCTGGCGCAGGTCCTCGCGCTCGACGTCGCCCGGGGCCACCAGCAGCGCGCCGAGCACCTTGGCCGTGTTCCGCGAATGGGCGGCCCAGGCGGCGGCCAGGATGCAGCCCAGGCTGTGGGCGGCCAGCAGCACCGGGCCGGGGGCGGCGATCACCTCCTCCTCCAGCCGGGCCGACCAGTCGCCGCGCAGCGGGCGCATCCAGTCGTGCTGCTCGACGCGGCGGTCGCCGTGCAGCGCCTCCCAGCGGGTCTGCCAGTGGCCGGGGCCGCTGTTCTGCCAGCCGGGCAGCAGGAGGACGGTGGGTGCGACAGCGGTCATCTGCTACAAGTTCAGTAGCAAACTGCGCTGAAATGGCGGACGCCGGACGCGAAACTCATGGCGTCGCCTCGGGTGCCGGGGCCGTGACCGGCGGCGCATCCGGCACCGGCGGCGCGAAGGCGCTGGCCGGCGGCATCTTCTTCACCAGCTCCTCGGCGAAGGCGACGTACGCCTGGCTGCCGCGCGCGCCGGCATCGAAGACCACGCCCGGCAGGCCGTAGCTGGGCGCCTCGGCCAGGCGCACGTTGCGCGGGATGACGGTGTCGAAGACCTTGTCGCCGAAGTGCGACTTGAGCTGCTCGCTGACCTGCTGCTGCAGCGTGATGCGCGGGTCGAACATGACGCGCAGCAGGCCGATGATCTGCAGGTTCTTGTTCAGGTTGGCGTGCACCTGCTTGATGGTGTTGACCAGGTCGGTGAGCCCTTCGAGCGCGAAGTACTCGCACTGCATGGGCACGATCACGCCGTGCGCCGCGCACAGGCCGTTGAGCGTCAGCAGGCTCAGCGACGGTGGGCAGTCGATCAGGATGAAGTCGTACTCGGCACCCACCGCCGCCAGCGCGGTGCGCAGGCGCTTCTCGCGGCGGTCGAGCGCGACCATCTCCACCTCGGCGCCGGCCAGTTCGCGGTTGGCGGCCAGCACGTCATAGCCGCAGGGCTCGGCGCGCACCCGCGCCTCGGCCACCGAGGCGGACTCGAGCAGCACGTCGTACACGGTCAGCTCGGCCTCGCGCTTGTCGATGCCCGAGCCCATGGTGGCGTTGCCCTGCGGGTCCAGGTCGATCATCAGCACCCGCTGGCCGACCTTGGCCAGGCCGGCGGCGAGGTTGACGGTGGTGGTGGTCTTGCCCACCCCGCCCTTCTGGTTGGCGATGCAGAAGATGCGCGCCATGGCTTACTGGCCGAGGGCCAGCTTGACGCCGAAGCCCAGCAGGAAGACGCCGGCCAGCTTCTCCAGACCTTGCGACAGCCGCCGGTTGGCGCGGATGCGCTCGGCCAGGTAATGCGTGAGCAGCGTCGCGGTCAGGCAGTACAGGAAGGTGAGCCCGGCGATGGTGGCCGCCATCACGGCGAAGGTGGGCAGGCCCTGGTGCCGCGCCGGGTCGATGAAGAGCGGGAAGAAGGCCATGTAGAAGACGATGGCCTTGGGGTTGAGCAGCGTGATGACGAAGGCCTGACGCAGGTAGTGGCGCGGCTGGATCTGCAGGATGGGCGCCGCGCCCGGCTTGGCGCGCAGCATCTTCAGGCCCATCCAGGCCAAGTAGGCGGCCCCGCCCCACTGTACGAGGTGGAAGACGGTCGGCCAGGCGGCCAGCAGCGCCGCCACGCCGGCCACGGCCGACCACAGCAGCACCTGGTCGCCCAGGATCACCCCCATCGTCGCGGCCAGGCCCCCGCGCACGCCGCCCTTGCCGGTCGAGGTCACGAGCGCGAGGTTGCCCGGACCGGGGATCGCCAGGAACAGAAGAATGGCGGCGACGAAGGCGCCGTAGTCCGCGATGCCGAACATGGGAGATGGAGACGGAGGGAGGAGCCGCCGAGTCTACGCGAGGACACGCGGACGACGGTGGGCAAACGGTGGAGAACCGCCGTGTTCGCGGTGGACAGGCGGTGGAAAACCGGTGAATGGACGCGGATCAAGCCTGCCGAGCGCGCATCCAGACGATGCAACGTTCGGCATCCAGGCCGGGGACGGCCAGTTGTTCCACGTGAAACACGTCCACGGAGGCCGGCAACTCGGCCATTTCCGCATCGGGCTGCCGGCCCTTCATGGCCATCCATACGCCGCCGGGTGCCAGCAGGTGTGCCGAGCCATGAACGAAATCCGCCAGCGTGGCGAAGGCGCGGGAACTGATGACGTCGTAGGCGCCACCGTGCGATTCGACCCGCGCATGAACGCCGCACAGGTTCGGGAGCTTCAGCTCGCCCGCGACCTGCTGTACGAAGGCCATCTTCTTGGCAACGGCATCCAGGCAGTGCACCTCGATGTCGGGCCGCAGGATGGCGATGACCACGC
>NZ_JBIQNC010000013.1:35321-37933 GCF_044462705.1 Xenophilus sp. | reverse complement strand
ACGGCATCCAGGCAGTGCACCTCGATGTCGGGCCGCAGGATGGCGATGACCACGCCCGGCAGCCCCGCGCCGGCGCCCACGTCCAGCAACCTGCCGGCACCGGGCCGCTCGCGCATCAGCGGGCCGACGACTGCCAGGCTGTCCAGCAGGTGGTGCGTGAGCACCGCTGCCGGATCACGCAGCGCCGTGAGGTTGTAGACCTTGTTCCACTTGAGGATGAGCGCGCCGTAGGCGAGCAGCCGGTCGATCTGTGCCGCATCAGGCGACAGGCCGAGCGCGAGCGCGCCCTGCTCCAGCGCCGAGCGCTGCCCTTCCAGGCTTCCGGTCATGCGCCGGCAGCTTCCACCGCATCCGCCTGGAAGGCACGGTACCCGCCCTTGCGCAGATGGATCAGCAGCAGCGAGATCGCGGCCGGCGTCATGCCGGAGATGCGCGAGGCCTGCCCCAGCGTCTCCGGACGGTGCTTGGCCAGCTTCTGCCGCACCTCGAAGCTCAGTGCCTGCACCTTGGCGTAGTCCAGGTCCTCGGGCAGCTTCAGGTGCTCCAGGTGGGCGGCGCGCTGCACTTCTTCGTGCTGGCGGTCGATGTAGCCGGCGTACTTGGCGGTGATCTCGACCTGCTCCACCTCCTCCGCCGCCAGCGGCTGCTCGGGGCGGTATTTGCCGCCGTCCAGCGACAGCAGGGCCTCGTAGCTCACGCCGGGGCGGCGCAGCAGGTCGCCCAGGTTGTATTCGTGCTCGATGGCCTTGCCCAGCACCCGCTCGGATTCGCTGGCCGGCAGGTTGCGCGGGTTCACCCAGGTCGATTTCAGGCGCTCTGTTTCACGTGAAACAGCGTCGCGCTTGCGACAGAAGGCGTCCCACCGCGCATCGTCCACCAGTCCCAGCCGGCGGCCGGTCTCGGTCAGGCGCATGTCGGCGTTGTCCTCGCGCAGTTGCAGCCGGAACTCGGCGCGGCTGGTGAACATGCGATAGGGCTCGGTCACGCCCTTGGTGATGAGGTCGTCCACCAGCACGCCCAGGTAGGCCTCGTCGCGGCGCGGCACCCAGGCCCCATCAAACTCAGGATGGCCGCGGCACAGCAGCGCGGCGTTGATGCCGGCGAACAGGCCCTGCGCCGCCGCCTCCTCGTAGCCGGTGGTGCCATTGATCTGGCCGGCGAAGAAGAGGCCCCGGATCGCCCGCGTCTCGAAGCTGCTCTTGAGGCCGCGCGGATCGAAGTAGTCGTACTCGATGGCGTAGCCGGGCCGCAGGATGTGCGCGTGCTCCAGCCCGGGCATGGAGCGCACCAGCGCGTACTGGATGTCGAACGGCAGGCTGGTGGAGATGCCGTTCGGGTAGTACTCGTTGGTGGTCAGCCCTTCGGGCTCCAGGAAGATCTGGTGGCTCGCCTTGTCGGCGAAGCGGTTGATCTTGTCCTCGACGCTCGGGCAGTAGCGCGGCCCCACCCCGTCGATCTTCCCCGTGAACATCGGGCTGCGGTCGAAGCCGGATCGGATGATCTCGTGCGTGCGCTCGTTGGTGTGGGTGATCCAGCAGGGCATCTGCTGCGGGTGCATGTCCGCGCGGCCCATGAAGCTGAACACCGGCATCGCCGGGTTGCCGCCGCCGGGCATGCCGTCGCCCGGCTGCTCGGTGCACTTCGAGAAATCGATGGTCCGGCCGTCCAGGCGCGGCGGCGTACCGGTCTTCAGGCGGCCCTGCGGCAGCTTCAGTTCCTTCAGGCGCGCCGACAGGCTCACCGCCGGCGGGTCGCCCGCCCGGCCGGCCTGGTAGTTGTCGAGGCCGACATGGATGCGGCCATCCAGGAAGGTGCCGGCCGTCAGCACCACGGCGCGGGCGCGGAAGGCGATGCCCACCTGCGTCACCGCGCCCACCACCCGGTCGCCCTCCACCATCAGGTCGTCCACGGCCTGCTGGAAAAGCATCAGGTTGGGCTGGTTCTCCAGCCGCCGGCGGATCGCCGCCTTGTAGAGGATGCGGTCGGCCTGCGCCCGCGTCGCCCGAACGGCCGGGCCTTTGCTGGAATTGAGGATGCGGAACTGGATGCCCGCTTCGTCGGTGGCGACGGCCATGGCGCCGCCCAGCGCGTCCACTTCCTTGACGAGGTGCCCCTTGCCGATGCCGCCGATGCTGGGGTTGCAGCTCATCTGGCCCAGCGTCTCGATGTTGTGGGTCAGCAGCAGCGTCTTCGCGCCCATGCGGGCCGAGGCCAGCGCGGCCTCGGTGCCGGCATGGCCGCCGCCGACGACGATGACGTCGAATTCTTCGGGGTAGAGCATGAGAAGTTTGTGCACACTCCGCCGATGGCGCCAGGCCGAAGGACGGGATCTCGCGTGTGCTGCGCAGGGAAAGGGCCGTGATTTTAGTCGGCCCCGCCGCGCTCTGCTCAATTTGTGGGCATCCCGATCAGCCCACCGGATACGGCCCGCGGGCCGTATCCATCAGTGCAGACAGCTATGGATTTCATAGCGCCGGACGTGCCGGCGCCGGCTCAATCCAGTGCTTTTCGCGCTGCCCCGACGCCCAGCGCCGCCAGCACGATGAACACCACCGCCAGCAGCAGGAACAGGCCGAACAGCACCTTGGCGATGCCGGCCGCGCCGGCCGCCA
>NZ_JBIQNC010000013.1:0-35221 GCF_044462705.1 Xenophilus sp. | reverse complement strand
TTCTTCCCATTCGATTCAAGGAGCCTTCCGCATGAAGCTGTACTACTCCCCCGGCGCCTGCTCGCTCTCG
Organism: Xenophilus sp.; assembly: GCF_044462705.1. Taxonomy (NCBI): domain Bacteria; kingdom Pseudomonadati; phylum Pseudomonadota; class Betaproteobacteria; order Burkholderiales; family Comamonadaceae; genus Xenophilus; species Xenophilus sp. Next base: position 35,151 of record NZ_JBIQNC010000013.1, on the reverse strand, counting down.
CCCCACATCGCGCTGATGGAAGCCGGCCTCGCCTTCGAGCCCGTGCTGGCCAGCACCAAGAGCCACAAGCTGCAGGACGGCACGGACTACTACACCATCAACCCGCTGGGCTACGTGCCCGTGCTGGAACTGGACGACGGCACGCGCCTGCGCGAGGGCCCGGCGATCGTCCAGTACATCGCCGACCAGGCGCCCACCAAGAACCTGGCGCCGGCCAACGGCACGCTGCAGCGCTACCGCCTGCAGGAGTGGCTGACCTTCATCGGCACCGAGGTGCACAAGGGCTTCAGCCCGCTGTTCAACCCGGCCGTCCCCGAAGAGGTGAAGGCGATCTTCAAGGACAAGCTCAAGTCCCGCTACCAGTGGCTGAACGCGCAGCTCGAAGGCAGGGACTTCCTCATGGGCGAGCACTTCACCGTCGCCGACGGCTACCTGTTCACCGTGACGAACTGGACCAAGCCGATGAACATCGACCTCTCGCCCTACCCGCACCTGCAGGCCTGGCATGCCCGCGTCGGCGCCCGTCCGGCGGTGCAGGCGGCGATGAAGGCCGAGGGCCTGATCAAGTAAGGCTCACAGTGCCCGCTGGCGCCAGGCCAGCGCGGCACCCAGCCACAGCATCAGCGCCGACGCGGCCAGCCCGCGCGCCAGTCCGCCCGGGCCGTCGGCGATCCAGCCCACCAGCGTGGGCCCCGCGATCTGCCCGAAGGCGAACACGATCGTGAAGGCACTGATGCCCGCCGCCCACTGCGCCGGCGGCAGGTTGTGGCGCACCAGCGCGGTGGTCGACGCCACCACCGACAGGAACACCCCGCCGAACAGCAGCCCCGAAGCCAGTGCCACCGGCCAGGCCGGGCTCAGCACCGGCAGCAGCGTCGCCACGCCCAGCAGCGCGTTGAGCACCGCCTGCGGCCCGCCGCCGCGCCAGCGGTCCAGCAGGCCGGCCCACAGCCGCGAGGAGGCCACCACCGCCAGCCCGAGCAGCGCATAGAACAGCGTGAGCTGCCCCGGCGAGGCGCCCTGCGCACGCAGCAGCGCGATCACGAAGGTCATGTAGCCGATGTAGCCGGCGCCGAAGCAGGCATAGCCCGCCAGCGCCCAGCCCAGGCGCGGCAGCGGCGCGCGCGGCCGGTCCGGCACGCGCGGCGCCCCCGCGTCGCCGCCGGCGGCCTCGCCGAGCGCGGCCACGGCGCGCTCGGCCCAGGCCAGCGGCAGCACCGCCAGCGCACAGGCCAGCGCCAGCGCCCACCAAGCCCACGCCCAGGCCGGCGGCAAGCCGGCCGCCCAGCGCAGCAGCGCCGGCACCAGCAGCGCCGACAGCACGATGCCGAAGCCCGTGCCGCCGTAGTAGATGCCCAGCAGGAAGCCGCTGCGCTGCGGCTGCAGGGCACCCAGCCGCGCCGCCAGCAGGCCGCCGGCGATGAACACCCAGGCGCTTGCGACCCCGGCCAGCGTCCGCTGCGCCAACCAGGCGCCGGCGTGCGTGAGGAAGCCACTGGCCGCCATGCACGCGGTGGCCGCCACGGCGCCGCCCACCAGCAGCCGCCCGGCCCCCAGGCGCCGCATCAGCCAGGGCGTGGCCAGCGCGCCCAGCAGGTAGCCCAGGGCATTGGCGGTGTTCAGGCTGCCGGCCAGCAGGTAGCTCCAGCCCAGGTCCTCGCGCATCGGCGGCAGCAGCAGGCCGTAGGCGAAGCGCGCGAGGCCCAGCGACAGCGCGGCGCCCATCGACAGGCCGAGGGCGATGCGCAGCCAGGGTGTGCCGGGTGTCGGATTCATCGTCGCGGACGGCGACGGCAGGAAGAGGAACGGGACGGGATCATCGGGGGCGGCCGCAAGGCGCCGGCCATCATAGACAGCACCCGCCCGCCCTGCGCCGGGCGGGTCAATGCACGGCCGGGCGCGGCCCGGTAGGCTTGCGGGTTCCGCATCCGCCCTTCTTTCTTCTCCGCTCTTCTTCCCGACCATGCCCACCCTTTTCGACCCGATCCAGGCCGGCGACCTGCACCTGCCCAACCGCATCGTCATGGCGCCGCTCACGCGCAACCGCTCGCCGAACGCCGTGCCGCGCGACATCACCGCCACCTACTACGCGCAGCGCGCCTCGGCCGGCCTGCTGATCACCGAGGCCACCGCCATCAGCCACCAGGGCCAGGGCTATGCCGACGTGCCGGGCCTGTACGGCACCGAGCAGCTCGACGGCTGGAAGAAGGTGACCGAGGCGGTGCACGCCCGGGGCGGCAGGATCGTCACGCAGCTGTGGCACGTGGGCCGCGTCTCGCACGACTCGCTGCAGCCGGACGGCCAGCCGCCGGTCGCGCCCTCGGCCATCGCCGCCAACACCAAGACCTACCTGATCGACGCGCAGGGCCGCGGCAGCTTCGCCGCCACCTCCATGCCGCGCGCGCTGCGCGCCGAGGAGATCCCCGGCATCGTCCACACCTTCGCCGCCGCCGCGCGCAACGCGGTGGAGACCTGCGGCTTCGACGGCGTGGAGATCCACGGCGCCAACGGCTACCTGCTGGACCAGTTCCTCAAGGACGGCGCCAACCACCGCACCGACGACTACGGCGGCTCCATCGAGAACCGCGCCCGCCTGCTGCTGGAGGTGACGCGCGCGGTGGCCGACGCGGTGGGCCACGGCCGGGTGGGCATCCGCCTGTCGCCCGTCACGCCGGCCAACGACATCGTCGACAGCGATCCGCAGCCGCTGTTCGAGTACGTGGTGCGCCAGCTCGCGCAGCTCGGCCTGGCCTACATCCACGTCATCGAGGGCGCCACCGGCGGCCCGCGCGAGGTCGAGGGCCGGCCCTTCGACTACCAGGCGCTGAAGACCGCCTGGCGCGAGGCGGGCGCGCGCGGCGCCTGGATGGTCAACAACGGCTACGACGCCGAGCTGGCCGAGCGCGCCGTGGAAAGCGGCGAGGCCGACCTGGTCGCCTTCGGCAAGCCCTTCATCGCCAACCCCGACCTGGTGCGCCGGCTGCGCGAGGGCGCGCCGCTGAACGCCTGGGACAAGGCCACCTTCTACGGCGGCGGCGAGCAGGGCTACATCGACTACCCGGCGCTGGGCTGATCGGCCCAGAATCGCTCCTTCGTTCCCGGAACAAGGAGACCAACGCATGACATCGACCCCCCGCCTCGCGCCCCTGGCGGCCCTCGCCGCCGCGGCCGCGCTCTGCGCCGCCGGCCCGGCCGCGGCGCAGGAACTCACCGTGCCCATCGGCCACACCGGCCCGCTCTCGGGCGCCAACGCCTTCGCCGGCAAGGACAACGAGAACGGCGTGCGCCTGGCCATCGAGGACCTCAACGCGCGCCAGCTCAAGGCCGGCGGCAGGACGCTGAAGTTCGAGCTGCGCTCCGAGGACGACCAGTGCGACGCCAAGACCGGCGTGGCGGTGGCGCAGAAGTTCGTCGACGACAACGTGAAGTTCGTCGTCGGGCCCTACTGCTCGGGCGTCGCCATCCCCGCCTCGCGCGTGTACAGCGACGGCGGCACGCTGATGTCCACCGTCGGCACCAACCCGAAGATCACCGCCGCCGGCTACACCAACGTGTTCCGCATCATCGCCAGCGACGCGCAGATCGGCGCCAGCATGGCCAGCTACGCGGCCAAGGTGCTCAAGGTGAAGAACGTCGGCATCATCGACGACCGCTCCGCCTTCGGCCAGGGCCTGGCCGACGAGTTCGGCAAGGAGGCCAAACGGCTCGGCCTGACCATCGTGGGCCAGGAGTTCACCACCGAGAAGTCGGTGGACTTCAACGCCATCCTCACGCGGCTGAAGGCCAAGAACCCCGAGGTGGTCTTCTTCGGCGGCTACGCGCCGCAGGGCGCGCCGATGCTGCGGCAGATGAAGCAGCTCGGCTTCGACGCCAAGCTGCTGGGCGGCGACACGCTGTGCAGCCCCGAGATGGGCAAGATCGGCGGCAGCGCGGTCAACGACACGGTGTTCTGCGCGCAGGGCGGCGCGGTGCTCGACAAGACGCCGGGCGGCCCCTCGTTCAAGGCCCGCTTCAAGCAGAAGTTCAACGCCGACCCGGACGTCTACGCACCCTACTACTACGACCAGACGCTGTTCCTCGGCGAGGCCATCGCGCGCGTCGGCGCGGCCGACCCGGAGAAGGTGGCGGCCGACCTGCGCAAGTCCAGCTACAAGGGCGTGGCCGGCACCTACAGCTACGACGACAAGGGCAACCTGAAGAACGCGCCCACCACCGTGTTCACCTTCAAGGGCGAGAAGCTCACGCCGCTGGCGACGTACTGAGCCGGCCGCGGCTTAAGACTTCCTGCCCTTCTTCGCGGCCCGGCCGGCCCGGTTCAGCGCGACGGCCTCGCGCACCAGCGCCTGGAAGGCCGCGGCGTCGACCTCCTCGCCTTCGCGGATGTCGATCGCGCGGCGCACCTTGCCGTCCAGGCTCGCGTTGAAGAGGCCTGCCGGGTCCGGCAGCGAGGCGCCCTTGGCGAAGGTGAGTTTCACGACGCTCTTGTAGGTCTCGCCGGTGCACAGGATGCCGTCGTGCGACCACACCGGCGTGCCGCCCCATTTCCATTCCTCGACGGCCTGCGGGTCGGCCTGCAGGATGAGGCCGCGCATCCGCTCGAGGGTGCGGCCGCGCCAGTCGCTGAGCTCGGCGATCCTGCGCGTGATGCGTTCGCCGGCCGGCGGGCCGGTGCTCGTGTCGGGTGGGTTCATGCCGCAAGTGTGCGCCGCCGGTGCAGCAGGGCCAAGGGCAGCGCCACGGCGGCGCGCAGCCCGCCGTCGGGCCCCGCCGCATCGAGCGCCAGCCGCGCGCCCAGCAACTGCGCGTAGCGCGCCACGATCGCCAGCCCGAGGCCGGCGCCCTGTCCCAGCCGCTGCCCGTCGGGCCCCTGCGCCCAGCGCTGCATCAGATCGCGCCGCGCGGCCTCCGGGATGCCCGGGCCGTCGTCGGCCACGGCCAGCGTGCAGGTGCCGGCGGCCGGGTCGGCGCGCAGTTCCACGGTGACGGTGCGCCCGCCGTAGCGCAGCGCGTTGTCGATCAGGTTGTCGAGGATGCCTTCCACCAGCGCCGCGTCGGCCAGCACGGCGAGGTCCTGCGGCTCGCCTTCGTCCAGGCCGCGCGCGCCCAGGTCCACGCCCCGGGCGTCGGCGCGGGCCAGGTGGCGCAGCACGGCCTCCTGCACCAGCCGGTCCAGCCGCACCGGCTCGCGCTGCAGCACCGCATCGCTCTCGTCTGCCAGGGCCAGCGCCAGCAACTGGTCGACGCGGTGGCTGGCGCGCGCCTCGCTGGCGCCGATGCGCTCCAGCTGCTCGCGCCACACCGCGGGCGAGGAATGGCCCAGCCCGTACGCCACCAGCGCGCGGATGCCCGCGAGCGGCGTGCGCAGCTCGTGCGCCACGGTGCCGGCGAACTCGCGCTGCGCGCGCACGCTGCCGCCCAGCCGCCCGAACAGGCCGTTGAGCGCCTGGCCCAGCCGCTCGATCTCGCGCGCCGTGGGCGGCACCCGCACCGGCGACAGGTCGCTCGCATCGCGCCGCTCCAGCGCGTCGTGCAGCGACACCAGCGGCGCCAGGTCGCGCGCGATGCCGCGCCACAGCCACAGCGCCAGCAGCGCCAGCAGCAGCACCTGCGGCAGCGTGGCGTAGAGCAGCACCCGCTCGGCCAGCGCGACGCGCGTGACGGTGGTGTGGGCGACCATCACGCGGTAGTCGCCCGCCTCGGCGCCGACCGCGTCCGCCACGCGGCGGCGCAGCACCACCGCCCGCACCGGCTGCCCCAGGTGCATCACCTCCGAGAAGCGGTAGCCCTCGCCCGCGGCCGGCTGCTCGGCGCCGATCGGCTCGCCCGAGAGCAGGCTGCCGTCGGGCCGGCGCACGGCGTAGTACACCGTCTCGGCCTGGTCGAACAGCGCCGCCGTCAGCTCGCGCGGTGTCAGCTCCAGCGCCACGCGCCCGTCCGGCCCCGGCCGCACGTTGGAGGCGATGGAATACGCGTCGTCGAGGAGCGCGCGGTCGAAGGCCTGCTGGGTGAAGAAGTTGGCGACGAGGAAGGTCACCAGCGTGCCGGCCAGCCAGGTCAGCGCCAGCGGCAGCATCACGTGCCGCAGCACGCGGGTGCCGAGCGCGGGCGCGGGGCGGCCGCTCAGGCGGCGCGCCGATGGGTCGCGGCGCTCAGGGATGCTCCGCCTCCAGCAGGTAGCCGATGCCGCGCAGCGTGCGGATGGCCGCGCCGCTGCCGGCGAGCTTCTTGCGCAGGCGCGAGATGAAGGCCTCCAGCGCGTTGTCGCCCAGCGCCTCGTCGAAGCCGGAGAGCTTGTCGGACAGGGTGCGCTTGCTCAGCGCATGGCCGGGCGGGCTCATCAGCTCCCACAGCACCTCGAACTCGCGCGCCGGCAGGTCCAGCGCCGCGCTGCCGACGAAGAAGCGGCGCGCCCGGCGATCCAGCCGCAGCCGGCCGAGCAGCGCCACGTCCTGCGTGCCCTGGGCGCGGCGCGCCAGGGCGCGCAGGCGCGCCTCCACCTCGGCCAGGTCGAAGGGCTTGCCCAGGTAGTCGTCGGCGCCGGCGTCCAGGCCGGCGATGCGCTCCTCGGTGCGGTCGCGCGCGGTGAGCACCAGCACCGGCGTGCGGTCGCCGCGCGAGCGCGCCTGGCGCAGCACCGCCAGCCCGCTGCCCTGGCCGCTGCCGCGCTGCGCCCGCTCGGGCAGGTTCAGGTCCAGCAGCACCGCGTCGAAGGGCTGCACGCGCCACAGGTGCTCGGCCTCCTCCACGCTGCCGGCGATGTCCACGCGGTGGCCGGCGTCGTTCAGGCTGCGCAGCATCACGTCGCGCAGGGTGGCGTCGTCTTCGACGAGGAGGATTCGCATGGCTTGAAGCGGTGGTGGACAGGCGCGATGATCGGCGGCCACGGCCGGCGCCGCCAGGGCGGCCGCCCATGCACCCACGGGACGGGCAGGTCAGGCTGCGGTCAGGGTCGGCCCGCCGCATCCGCCGGGCGCAGGCCCCTTTCAACGTGCCGCACCGCGCGGCCGCCGACAGCCCGCACAGCTTGCAGGACCCCCGATCATGCCCGCATCACCGACGCCCACGCCACCCGAGCTGCGCGTGCTCGCTCCGGCCGACCTCCGCCCGATGCGCCAGCTGCTGGACGTGTTCGGCACGGCCTTCGACGAGCCGGCGGCCGACGCCGCGCTGCGCCCCGGCGACGCCTACCTCGAGCAGCTACTGGGCAGCCCGACCTTCATCGCCGTCGCGGCACTGGAGGCGGGCGAGGTCGTCGGCGGCCTGGCCGGCTATGTCCTGCCCAAGTTCGAGCAGGAGCGCAGCGAGTTCTACATCTACGACCTGGCCGTGGCCGAGGCGCACCGCCGCCGCGGGATCGCCACGGCCCTGATCCAGCGCCTGCGGCGGCTGTGCGCGCAGCGCGGCATCTACGTGATCTTCGTCCAGGCCGATCACGGCGACGACCCGGCGATCGCGCTGTACAGCCGGCTCGGCATCCGCGAGGACGTGCTGCACTTCGACATCGCGCCGACCGACGGCGCCTGAGGGCGCCGTCAGCGCCCCGGCCGCCAGCGGCGCAGCAGCAGCGCGTTGGCCATCACGCTCACGCTGGAGGCCGCCATCGCCGCGCCGGCCACCACCGGGCTGAGCAGGCCGAAGGCGGCGAAGGGGATGCCGACCACGTTGTAGAAGAAGGCCCAGAACAGGTTCTGGCGGATCTTCGCCACCGTGCGGTCGGACAGCGCCAGCGCCGCGTCGACCAGCGCCAGTTCGCCGCGCATCAGCGTGATGCCGGCCGCCTCCATCGCCACGTCGGTGCCGCCGCCCATGGCGATGCCGACGTCGGCCGCGGCCAGCGCGGGGGCGTCGTTGGCGCCGTCGCCGACCATCGCAACGACGTGCCCGCCCTGGCGCAGCTCGCCGACGGCCGCCGCCTTGTCGCCCGGCAGCACCTGGGCGCGCACGTCGGCCGTGTCGATGCCCACGCGCGCCGCCATCGCCTGCGCCGCCTGCAGGTTGTCGCCGGAGATCATCACCACGCGCAAACCGCGCGCACGCAGTTGCGCGACGGCCTCGGCGGCGCCCGGCTTGGGTTCGTCGCTGAAGGCCAGCAGGGCCACGCGGCGCGGCGCGGCGGCCTCGCCTCCGGGCCAGTGCAGCAGCGCCGACACCGAGGCGCCGGTGGCGAGGAATCGCTGCGCCTCGTCCGCCGGCACCGGCACGCCCAGTTCCTCGCACCAGCGCAGGCTGGCGATGGCCCAGGTGCCGCCCTCCACCCGGCCGCGCACGCCGCGGCCCGGCACGGCCTCGATGGCCTCGGCCGATGGCCAGGTCACGTCGCGCGCCTCAGCCTCGCGCACCACGGCGCGCGCCAGCGGGTGCTCGCTGCCGCTTTGCAGCGCCGCGGCCATCGCCAGGGCATGCACCTCGTCTTCGCCGGCCGCGGGTGCCAGCGCCGACAGCACCGGCTGGCCGCGCGTGAGCGTGCCCGTCTTGTCGAAGGCCACCGTGTCCACGCGGTGCGCCAGCTCCAGCGCGCGCGCGTCCTTGATCAGGATGCCGTGCTTGGCCGCCACACCGGTACCCGCCATCACCGCCACCGGCGTGGCCAGCCCCAGCGCGCAGGGGCAGGCGATCACCAGCACCGCCACCGCATGGATCAGCGCCGCCTCCACGCCGGCGCCGCCGACGAACAGCCAGCCCAGCAGCGTCAGCAGCGCGATCACCAGCACCACCGGCACGAACACCGCCGCCACCTTGTCCACCAGCCGCTGGATCGGCGCCTTGGCCGCCTGCGCGTCCTCGACCAGCCGGATGATGCGCGCCAGCACACTCTCGGCGCCGACGGCCGTGACCTCGGCCACCAGCCGGCCCTCGCCGTTGACCGAGCCGCCGGTGAGCCGGTCGCCCTCGGCCTTGGCCACCGGCAGCGGCTCGCCGGTGAGCATCGATTCGTCCACCGACGAGCGGCCCTCGACCACCCGGGCATCGGCCGGCACCCGCTCGCCCGGGCGCACCGCCACGCGGTCGCCGGCGCGCAGCTCGGCCACCGGCAAATCCGATTCCTCCCAGCGTGGGCCGCGCTTGCGCAGCAGGTGCGCCAGCTCCGGCCGCAGGTTCTGCAGCGCGCGGATCGCGGCGGTCGCCTGCCGCTTGGCGCGCGCCTCCAGCCACTTGCCCAGCAGCACCAGCGCGATCACCACCGCCGAGGCCTCGAAGTACAGGTGCGGCGCGTCCATGCCGTGCCCGGCATGCCCGCCCGCCGCCCAGCGCCACCACAGCCACAGCGACAGGCCGAAGGCCGCGCTGGTGCCCAGCGCCACCAGCAGGTCCATGTTGCCGGTGCCGGCGCGCGCCGCATGCCAGCCGGCGCGGTAGAAGCGCGCGCCCAGCCAGAACTGCACCGGCGCCGCCAGCACGAACTGCAGCCAGGGCGGCAGCATCGCGTCGATGCCGAAGGGCGAGAGCAGCATCGGCAGCACCAGCGGCGCGGCCAGCAGCAGGCCCGCCGCCACCGGGCCGAAGCCGGCCCAGGGCGAGGCGTCCGCCTGCGCGCCGCCGTCATCGGCGGCGCGCGGCGCATAGCCGGCATCGCGCACCGCTCGGGCGAGCTGCGGCATCGCGTCGTCGCCGGCGGCGCCCGCCAGCGTGACGCGCGCCGACTCGGTCGCCAGGTTCACGCTTGCATCCTGTACGCCGGGCACCTTGCGCAGGGCGTTCTCCACCCGCGCCACGCAGGAGGCGCAGGTCATGCCCTCCACGCCGAGGTCGAGGGTCTGGAAGGCGGGAGAAGAGGAAAGGGTCTGGGAAGCCATGCCCCGGAGGCTAAGGTCTGACATCGTGTGAGGGTCAAGTCCCGTCACCGAAACAGGGCCCGCTTGACCTTGCCATCATGTCAGGGTTCAGACTTCCAGCCTTCTTCATCCCGTTCGCAAGGACCACGACATGACCACCGCTTCTTCTTCCACTCAGCAGTTCCGGGTCGAGGGCATGACCTGCCAGCACTGCGTGCGCTCCGTGCAGGACGCCGTCTGGTCCGTCGACCCCGAGGCCGATGTCCGGGTCGACCTGCCCGCGGGCCGCGTCGACGTGGCCAGCGCCCAGCCGCGCGATCGCCTGGCCGCGGCCATCGGCGAGGCCGGCTACCGCGTCCAGCCATGAGCGCAGTGCCTATCGGCATCGCGGCCGAGCGCTCGGGCGTCTCGCCGCGCATGGTGCGCCACTACGAGGGGCTGGGCCTGCTGCCGCCCGTGGCGCGCACCGAGAGCGGCTACCGCCAGTACACCGAGGCCGACGTGCACACCCTGCGCTTCATCCGCCGCGCGCGCGACCTGGGCTTCTCGATGGACGAGATCGCCGAGCTGGTCGGCCTCTGGCACGACCGCGGCCGTGCCAGCGCCAGCGTCAAGCGCATCGCGCAGCAGCACTTGGGCGAACTGGAGCAGCGCATCGCCGCGCTGCAGTCCATGCACCGCACGCTGTCGCACCTGGTGCACTGCTGCCAGGGCGACCACCGGCCCGACTGCCCCATCCTCGACGACCTGGCCCGATAGTCCCTGCCTTCTCCCCACGCCCTCTGGATAACTTTGTGAGCAACTCACGTATTTCCTTGTAAAGCCAACATAACTCGTTGATTTTCAAGATGAATCTACAGATTGCCCGATTTTTGTGCAGTGCACATCTCGGGCGGCGCGGGCCTCTTTCCCAGATTTTTGGGCGGCTGTCAAAGGACAACTCTGGGGAGATTTTTGGCACAAGCGCCCCCTTGTCCACAGGCCCGGCGGCCCGCCGCAGGTTGTTCGCTTTTCGGCGACAGCACGGAAGCAGGGCTGCGCACAGCGCTCCGGCATCGCCAAGCCCTTGTCCGGCCGCGGAAAAACGCCCCTTTCCACAGCGCAGGCGGACCCTTAGCTACTACTACTAATCAGATAAGAAAGACAAAGAGAAAAGAAGACGCGCCCGTGCATATTCGGCCGAGTGGCGTGTCGCCCACGCTGCACGGCCCCCGGCGCCCCCGTGCCGGCCCGCGGGCCGGGCTACCATCCGCGGCCATGTCCACCAAGCTGCGCATCCTGGTCGTCGAAGACGAGTCCGGCATCGCCGACACGCTGCAGTACGTGCTGAAGAGCGACGGCTTCGAGCCGGTGTGGTGCGAGACCGCCGAGGCGGCACTGGCCTCCTTCGCGGCCGAGCCGCCGGCGCTGGTGGTGCTGGACGTGGGCCTGCCGGACCTGAACGGCTTCGAGCTCTTCAAGCGCCTGCAGGACCGGATGCGCGGTGGCGGCGCACCGGAGGTGCCGGTCGTCTTCCTCACCGCCCGCAGCGACGAGATCGACCGCGTGGTCGGCCTGGAACTGGGCGCCGACGACTACATCGCCAAGCCCTTCTCGCCGCGCGAGCTGGTGGCGCGGGTGCGCACCATCCTTCGGCGCAGCCAGCGCGGTGCGGCGGCGGCCCCGGCGACGGCATCGCCGCCCCCCGCTGCGCCCGTGCTGCCCTTCGCCATCGATGCCGAGCGCATGCTGATCCGCTACTACGGCCGGCCGCTGGAACTTTCGCGCTACGAATACGGCCTGCTGCGCGTGCTGGTGCAGCGGCCGGGCCGGGTCTTCACCCGCGATGAGTTGCTCTCGCTGGTGTGGGACGAATCCAGCGACAGCTTCGACCGCACCGTGGACGCCCACGTCAAGACCCTGCGCGCCAAGCTGCGCGCCATCGCGCCCGAGGTCGATCCCATCCGCACCCTGCGCGGCACCGGCTACGCGCTGGTGGAAGACCTGCCGGCCGCGCCGGTGTGATGCTCTCTCGCAGAACGCGCATCTTCATCGGCATCCTGCTGCTGTACGCAGCCGGCATCGGCGTGCTGCTGTACCGGGTGATGGCCGACATCGACCCGCGCTACCGCGAGTCGGCCGAGGAGTCGCTGGTCGAGACCTCGCAACTGCTGGCCAGCCTGGTCGAGCAGGACGTGGTGGCCGGTGCCATCAACCCGGCGCGGCTGGAGCCGCTGTTCCGCAGCGTCTACGCGCGCGAGTTCTCGGCCCAGATCTACAACCTGCACAAGCGGCGGGTGGAACTGCGGGTGTACGTCACCGACCGCGCCGGCCACGTGCTCTTCGACTCCACCGGCCGCGCCGGCGGCGCCGACTTCTCGGGCTGGCGCGACGTGCGCCTGACGCTGGACGGCCGCTACGGCGCCCGCACCACGCGCGACGTCGCCGGCGACCCGCTCAGCTCCGTCATGTACGTTGGCGCGCCGGTGCGCTGGAACGGCGAGATCGTCGGCATGGTCAGCGCCGGCAAGCCGGTGCAGAGCTTCGGGCAGCTGGTGCAGGGCGCGCGCGAGCGCACGCTGGCCGTGGGCATCGGCTCGGCCGTGGCGCTGCTGCTGCTGGCGCTGATCCTCTCGGTGTGGCTGGTGCGGCCTTTCGGCCTCACCGCCGACTACCTGCGCTGGCTGCGCGCGCAGCGCGGCTTCCACCCCGTGCGCATGGTGCGCCAGGGCCTGCTGATGGCGCGCGCCGCGGCGCACGAGATGCGCGACGCCGTCACCGGACGCAACAGCACGGCCGATGCCATCCAGACCTTCACCCACGAGATCAAGAGCCCGCTGTCGGCCATCCGCGGCGCCGCCGAGCTGGTGCAGGAGCCCGGCATGCCGGGCGAGGAGCGCGAGCGCTTCCTCGGCAACATCGTGCGCGAGACGCAGCGCATCCAGGAGATCGTCGACCGCATGATGGAGCTGGCGACGCTGGAGGCGCGCCGCGTGCTCGACCGCGTGCAGACCGTGCCGCTGCGCCCGCTGGTCGAGGAGGTGGCCGACACCGCCCGCACCGCCGCCGCGCGTCGCGATGTGCGCATCCGGGTCGAGGCCAAGGCCGACGCGGCCGCCGAGGGCGACCCCTTTCTGCTGCGCCGCGCGGTGGCCAACCTGCTGGCCAACGCGGTGGACTTCTCGCCCGAGGGCGGCGAGGTCGTCGTCGGCCTGGCCGCCACCTCGCGCCAGGCGCGCATCACCGTGCGCGACCAGGGCCCGGGCATCCCGGCCTATGCGCGCGAGAAGGTGTTCGAGAAGTTCTACTCGCTGGCCCGCCCGCACAGCCAGAAGAAGAGCACCGGCCTGGGCCTGGCCTTCGTCAGGGAGATCGCCGCGTTGCACCAGGGCCGCGTCGAGCTGGGCAACGCGGCCGGCGGCGGGGCGATGGCGGTGCTGACGCTGCCGCTGTCCGCGGCACGGCGCGATCCTGTCTGAAAACCGCTCGCGGCCTCTACCGGAACAGATCCAGGATCCGGTTGCGTTCCCTCGATTCCCCCTGCGGTGCCGGTGCCTGCTGCCCCATCGGGAACACGCCCAGCTCGGCCGGCACGTTGCTGCCCATGCCGGGCATGGTGCCCGCCTCGTAGCCGGGCGTGCCGGGGCCGTAGGGCGACCACGAAGGCTCCACGTCCAGCGACTGCACACCGCTGCCGTTCGCGTACTCGGTGTACATCCAGTCGCCGGCCACGTCGGTCACGCCCTCGGGCGCGGTTGGCTTCGCCACCGGCACGCCCTTGAGCGCGGCCTTCATGTAGGCCGTCCACACCGGCAGCGCGACGCTGCCGCCCGTCTCGCCGCGCACGCCGAGCTGGCGCGGGGTGTCGTAGCCGACCCAGGCGATACCGACGCGCGTGGGCTGGAAGCCGGCGAACCAGGCGTCGAAGGAGTCGTTGGTGGTGCCGGTCTTGCCGTACAGGTCGTCGCGGCGCAGCGCCGCGTACGCCTTGTAGCCGGTGCCGCTCCTCACCACGCTGTTCAGCAGCGTGTCCATCACGAAGGCGTTGCGCGCGGGGACGGCGCGCTGCGCCTCGTCGGGCCGGGGCAGCGGCATGTCCTCCAGCACCTGGTCGCGCGCGTCGGTGATGCGCGTGACGAGCTGCGGCTGCACGCGCAGGCCGCCGTTGGCGAAGACGGCATACGCGGCCGCCATCTGCATCGGCGTCACCGAGCCGGCGCCCAGGCCCATGGTGAGGAAGGCCGGGTGCCGCGCCGGATCGAAGCCGAAGCGGCCGATCCACTCCTGCGCGTACTGCGGGCCGATGGACTGCAGCACGCGGATGGTCACCAGGTTCTTCGACTTCTGCAGCGCGGTGCGCAGCGTCATCGGGCCGTCGTAGGTGCCGTCGTAGTTCTTCGGTTCCCACGGCTGGCCGCCGGTGGCGGCGGCGTCGAAGACCAGCGGCGCGTCGTTGACGAGGGTGGCGGGCGAGAAGCCCTTTTCCAGTGCGGCCGAGTAGATGAAGGGCTTGAAGCTGGAGCCCGGCTGGCGCCACGCCTGCGTGACGTGGTTGAACTTGTTCTTGTTGAAGTCGAAGCCGCCCACCAGCGCGCGCACCGCGCCGTCGCGCGGGTCCAGGCTGACGAAGGCGCCTTCCACCTCGGGCAGCTGCGCCACCTCCCAGCCCTTGCCGCTGGGCTCCAGGCGGACGATGGCGCCGCGCGCGATGCGGATGGCCTGCGGCGCCTTGGGCGCCAGCGCGCGCTGCACCGGCTGCAGGCCGCGGCCGGTGATCTCCACCGTGTCGCCGTTGGCGCGGGCGGCGACGAGCTTCTTCGGGCTCGCCTCCAGCACCACCGCGGCCACCAGGTCGCCGTTGTCGGGGTGATCGGCCAGCGCCTCGTCCACCGCCTGGTCCAGCGCCTTCGGCTCGGTGGGCAGCTCGGCGACGAAGCCCTCGGGCCCGCGGTAGGGCTGGCGCTGCTCGTAGTCCATCAGCCCGGCGCGCAGCGCGGCGTACGCCGCCCGCTGGTCGGCCGCGGTGAGGGTGGTGTAGACCTTCAGCCCGCGCGTGTAGGCGGCCTCGCCGTACTTCTCGACCATCTGCTGGCGCACCATCTCGGCCACGTACTCGGCATGCACGCGCTCGGGGTCGACGGCGGCGCGCAGCTTCAGCGGCTCGGCACGCGCGGCCTCGGCCGCGGCAGCGTCGAGGTAGCCGGTGTCCACCATGCGCTGGATCACGTACTGCTGGCGCGCCACCGCGCGGCGCGGGTTGGCCACCGGGTTGTTGGTGCCCGGCGCCTTGGGCAGCCCGGCCAGCATCGCGGCCTCGGCCACGCTGAGCTGCTGCACCGGCTTGCCGAAGTAAGTCTGCGCGGCGGCGGCGAAGCCGTAGGCGCGGTTGCCCAGGTAGATCTGGTTCAGGTAGATCTCGAGGATCTGGTCCTTGGTGAGGTACTTCTCCAGCTTCCAGGCCAGCAGCGCCTCGTTGAACTTGCGGCTGAAGGTGCGCTCGCTGCTGAGGAACATGTTGCGCGCCACCTGCTGCGTGATGGTGGAGGCGCCCTGGTGCACGCGGCCCTTGAGCGTGTTGGCGATCACGGCGCGCGCCAGGCCGCGGTAGTCGAGGCCGCCGTGCTGGTAGAAGCGCGCGTCCTCGGTGGCGAGCACCGCGTCCTTGAGCACGCGCGGCATCTGGCCGATGGGCACCAACTGGCGCCGCTCCTCGCCGAACTCGCCGATCAGCTCGCCGTCGGCGGTGAACACGCGCAGCGGCAGCTTGGGCTGGTAGTTCTCCAGCGAGGAGACGTCCGGCAGCCGGTGCCAGGCCACGGCGGCGGCCACGCCCAGCGTCAGCGTGGCCAGCAGCGCCAGCGCCGCGGCACCCCCGGCGCCCCACAGCAGGAGACGACGGGTGCGCGGGTCGGAGAGAAAGGCGGGTTTTCGCATGAAAAAGATGGAGAAGAGAGAAAAAGCGATCAGGTTCGCAGCGGCTCGGTGGGCGAAGCCGGGGAGGCGGCGTCGGCGCCGCCTCCTTCAGACAGCGCATACCAGTCGACGTTCCGCGTGGCGAGCATCAGCACGGCCAGCATGCCGAAGGTCAGCAGCGCACCCAGCAGCAGGGCGTTGCCCTCGGAGGCCAGCAGGACGTAGAGCGCCGCATACAGCACCGCCACGAAGCCCGCGAGCACCGCGCCGCGCCGCCAGCCGCCGAGCACTGCGCTGAAGTAGGCCATCAGCAGCGCCACGCTGGCGCCAGCCGAGGCCGCATAAGCGGGCAGGAAGCTTAGCTTTTCCGACAGGGCCAGCAGCAACAAAAAGAACAGGGCGACGGACAGGCCCACCAGCGCGTACTGCACCGGGTGCAGCCGCAGGCGGCGCAGCAACTCGCACATGAAGCTGGCCATCAGCACCAGGCCGATGAACAGGGCGCCGTACTTGGCGGCGCGGTGCGCCATGAAGTAGATGTTGACCGGCTGCGACAGGGCCACGCCGAAGGTGTCGGTCTCGCGCATCGGCACGCCGGCGGCGCGTGCCGCGGATGCCGCCGCGCTGGCTGCGGCGATGCAGGCGGAGTCGCCGCCGGCGCAGGCGGCGTCCATCGAGGGCGAAGCCTGCTCGGCCGTCCAGCGCTGCAGCAACTGCGCCCGCGCCGTGCTCACCAGCGAGGAGATGCGCCAGCGTGCGTCGAAGCCGCCGTCCGTCACCGTGCGCTCGGCCGGCAGGAAGCGCCCGCCGAAGCTGGGGTGCGGCCAGGGCGAGGCGATGTGCGCCTCGGTGTCGTCGGCGGCCGGCACCAGGTCCAGGCGGCGCTGGCCGATCAGCTTGAGCGCGAGCTTGAAATCCATCGGCTCGCCGGCCAGCACGCGGCGCGCCAGCTCGGGCGGCAGCGGCGCATGGATGCCCTGGGGTGCGTCGCCGACGCCCGGCACGCCCTGGGCGAAGCGCAGCGGCGTGCCGTCCAGCGTGGCGTCGGGCAGGCCCTCGATGCCGCGCACGTCGCTCACCGAGAAGGCCAGCACCGGCGTGCCGGGCACCAGCGTGGCGTCGCGCTCGGTGGGGCGCGGCGCCGGGCCGGCGGCGGCGAAGCGGCCGCCGAAGCCGGCATCCAGCTTGTAGAAGAGCACGCGGAACAGGCCGCGGTAGCGCTCCTGCGGCTGCAGGCTGCCGTCGATGCGCAGCTGCTGCGGGAAGGCCAGCACCGTGCGCGGCTTGCTGCGCCGGCTCTGGCCGATCACCTTGCCCTGGCTGTCGCGCTCGGTCTCGGTCCACTGCTCCACGTAGGGCAGCACCAGGAAGGGCCCGGTCACGGTCTGCGCGCCGGCGTAGGTGGAGGCCAGCTCCTCCTCGGCCTCGCTCTGGCTGGCGCCGCGCTCGCCCACCAGCTCCTCGATGCGGCCGAGCGGGATGCACAGCAGCAGCCAGAGCAGCAGCAGCACGAGCACCTTGACGAGCGCCGACTGGCGCAGGGTGCGGGCGAGGTGGTGGATCACGTCTTCTTCTCCTTGGCTTCGTTTCGTGTGACAGACGACGGGGCCGATGCTCGCCACCGCAGCCGAAGCCGGTATGAAGGCTTCGCCACGCGGACTTCACGCCCACTTCACACAGCGCCGGGGCCTTCGCACGCGCTTCCTTCTGCCTTCTCGGCATGCCGGGACAGTGGCGCCATGCGTCACCACCGAGGAAGGAACCGCGCCATGAACACCGCCGAAACTCCAGAAGACATCGCGCCGCCGCGCCGCGGCCGCTGGCTGTGGCTCGCCACCGCCGGCCTGGCCGCCGCCGGCTTCGCGCTGCTCGTCGCACGCCCGCTGCATGCGCAGACCGCCGACGCGCCGCGCCAGAAGACCGAAAGCCCCTACTTCTTCGTCAAGAGCGATTCGCCCGACGTGGACCGCCTGCCGCTGAAGGGCACCGACGTGCAGGTGCGCATCTCCGGCGTGATCGCCGACGTCACCGTCACGCAGACCTACCGCAACGAGGGTCAGCGGCCGATCGAGGCGAAGTACGTCTTTCCCGGCTCGACCAAGTCCGCGGTCGGCGGACTGAACGTGCGCCTGGCCGACCGCCTGATCACCGCGCAGATCCGCGAGAAGCAGCAGGCGAAGATCGAATACGAGACCGCGAAGAAGGAAGGCAAGACCGCCGCCCTGCTGGAGCAGCACCTGCCCAACGTCTTCCAGATGAACGTCGCCAACATCCTGCCCGGCGACGACGTGAAGGTGGAGCTGCGCTACACCGAGCTGCTGGTGCCGCAGGGCGGCAACTACCAGTTCGTCTTTCCCACCGTCGTCGGGCCGCGCTACAACAGCCCGCAGTCGTCGCAGGCGAACGCGAAGTGGGTCGCGCAGCCGACGCTGCGCGCGGACGTGGCACCGGACACGCGCTTCACGCTCAAGGCCAGCATCGACACGCCGCTGGGCATCAAGGAAGTGCGCTCGCTCACGCACGCCATCGACGTGAAGAAGGACGGCGAGGGCCGCCACGCCGACGTGGTGCTCACCGCCGACGGCCGGCCGCTGGACAACCGCGACGTGGTCATCGACTACCGCCTCGCCGGCGAGCGCATCGAGTCGGGCCTGATGCTGCACAAGGGCCAGGGCGAGGGCGCCGAGAACTTCTTCCTCGCCATGATCGAACCGCCCAAGGCCGTGCCGGCCAGCGCCATCAGCCCACGCGACTACATCTTCGTGGTCGACATCTCGGGCTCGATGCACGGCTTCCCGCTCGACACCGCCAAGACGGTGCTGGAGCGCCTGATCGGCGGCCTGCGGCCCAGCGACACCTTCAATGTGCTGCTGTTCTCCGGCAGCAACCGGATGCTGAACGCGCACTCCGTGCCGGCCACGCGCGCCAACATCGAGCAGGCGATGGCGACGATCAGGAACTACAACGGCAGCGGCAGCACCGAGCTGATCCCGGCCCTGAAGCGCGCCTACGCCGAGCCCAAGGCCGAGGGCGTGTCGCGCAGCATCGTGGTCGTCACCGACGGCTACGTCACCGTCGAGCGCGAGGCCTTCGAGCTGGTGCGCCGCAACCTGAACAAGGCCAACCTGTTCTCCTTCGGCATCGGCTCCTCGGTCAACCGGCACCTGATGGAAGGGCTGGCGCGTGCCGGCATGGGCGAGCCCTTCATCATCACCGACCCGGTGCAGGCGCCGGAGCAGGCGGCGCGCTTCCGCCGCATGATCGAGTCGCCCGTGCTCACCAACGTGCGCGCCGTGTTCTCCGGCCTGGATGTCTACGACGTGGAGCCCGCGGTGCTGCCCGACGTGCTGGGCGAGCGGCCGGTGATCGTCTTCGGCAAGTGGCGCGGCGAAGCCCGTGGCGGTGTCACCATCGAAGGCCGCAGCGCCGCCGGCCCCTGGAAGCAGGAGGTGCGCATCGACGGCCGCACCCCGCAGGACGCGCCGGCCCTGCGCGCGCTGTGGGCGCGCCACCGCATCGCCGCGCTGAGCGACCAGGAGGCGCTGGAAGGCGGCGACGGCCAGCGCCAGGCCATCACCGGCCTGGGCCTGAAGTACAGCCTGCTGACGCAGTACACCAGCTTCATCGCGGTGGACAAGGTGGTGCGCAACACCGCGGGCAGCACCGCCGTGGACCAGCCCTTGCCGCTGCCGCAGGGCGTGAGCGAGAACGCGCTCGGCGCCGAGGTGCCCAGCACACCGGAGCCCGAGACGCTGGGTGCCGTGGCCGTGGCCCTGTCGATGCTGCTGATGCTGCGCCGGCGCGCGCGCCGCCACGATCCGCGCAAGCACACCGCATGAGGGCCGCCATGACGCTTGCTCACCTTGCCACCCACCACCCGCGCTGGCTCGACGCCGGCATCCGGCTGGACCGCGTGCCGCCCGCCGCGTGGCTGGCCGCGCAGGCGCTCGCCCTCTGGCCCACCTGGCGGTGGATGGCCGCGCGCCTGGCCGACGGCTCCGACGACCCGCTCGGCCTGCTGGCCCTGGCCGCGCTCGCCGCCTTCGCCTGGCAGCAGCGGCGCGAACTGCGCGCCGCGCCGCGCCTGGGCCTGCTGGCCTGCGCGGGTGCCCTGACACTGGCAGCCAGCCTGCTGCGCGCCGGCCTCCTCGGCCTGCCCGCGCTGCCGCCGCTGGCCGCCGGCCTGCTGGCCGCGCTGCCGCCGCTGGCCGCCGGCCTGCTGGCCGTGCTGGCGCTGGCGGCCGGCCTGCTCGCCTTCCTGCCGCACCGGCAAGCGGCGGCGCCGGTGCTGGGCCTGGCGGTGCTGGCGCTGCCGCTGCTGTCGTCGCTGCAGTTCTACGCTGGCTACCCGCTGCGCGTCGTCACCGCCGAGGCGGGGCGCTGGCTGCTGGCGCCCTTCTTCGCCGTGGCGCGCGAGGGCAGCAGCCTGTGGATCGACGGGCAGCTGGTCATCGTCGATGCACCCTGCTCCGGCGTGCAGATGGTGTGGCTGGGCTACTTCACCGCCTGCGCGGTGGCGCTGTTCCTGATGCGGTGCACCGACCGGCGCTTCCTCGCCCGCTTGCCCGCCGTCAGCGCCCTGGTGCTGGCCGGCAACGTGCTGCGCAACGCCGTGCTGGTCGGCCTCGAGGGCGCCGGCCGGCCGCTGGCGCCGTGGGCGCACGAGGCGCTGGGCCTGGCCGTGCTGGCGGCCGTGTGCGGCGGCATCGCCTGGGCCATGCTGCGGCCGGCCGGCGCCGCGGCGCCGCGCGCGAACCCGGGAGACCGCCATGCGCTGGCCTGACGCCTCGTGGTCCACCCGCTGCTTCGCCAACACCTTCGCGCACCGCGTGCTGCACAAGGCGCTGTTCGCCCTGGTGATGGCCCTGTGCCTGGCGGCCACCCTGGCGGGCGGGCGCGAGGCCGGCCCGTCGTCCTCCGCGCCGACGGCGCACGAGTGGCCGCGCGAATGGGACGGCGCGCCGCTGCGCCCGCTGGCCCTGAGCGCCGTCGAGGCCCGCTTCGCCCGCCAGTTCCCCGGCGACATCGCGCGCATGACCGACGAGCGCCACCTCTTCGTGCTGCGCCACGTCGTGCGGCCCACCCGCATGCTGCATCCGGCGGCGGACTGCTACCGCGCGCTGGGCTGGCGCATCGAGCGCACGCGCCTGGAGCGCGACGAGCAGGCGCGCCTGTGGCGCTGTTTCCACGCCCGGCGCGATGCAAGCGGCGCTTTGCGCGTGTGCGAGCGCATCGAGGACGCCGCGGGGCAGGCTTTCACCGACACTTCGGCCTGGTACTGGGCCGGGGTGGGCGGACGCTCCACCGGCCCGTGGCAGGCGGTGACGGTCGTCACGCCCCTGTGAGCCTGGATCCGCGAGAGGGAGTGTGTGAAGAAGGCGTTGCGTTTCGTGCTGTGGAGCCTGCTGGCGCTGCTGCTGACGGCGGCAGTGGCATTGGCCCTGATCGTGAAGATCGTCCTGGCGCCGGCGAAGGACGAATGGGCGATGCAGCGCCGCATCGGCCCGCTGACGCTGGACCTGGGCGTGCCCACGCTGATCCGCCTGGCCACCACGCCCTGGTTCGCGCCCTGGCTCGACGGCCGGCGCTTCGACACCGCGCACGGCCCCGTGCAACTGCACTGGAACGAGGAGCGCCGCCAGCTGCAGGTGCGCTGCGCGCCCTGCCAGGCGGCCGTGCCCGCGCTGGGGCCGCAGCCGCTCAGGCTGGAGCACCTGGGCATCACCGTGCGCCGCGACGCCGGCCGGCTGGCCGGCGAGCTGGAGGCGGTGCCGCCACAGGGCACGCCCAACGGCGGCCCCCTGCAGGGCCGGTGGACCGGCCTGCTCACGCAGCGCGACCTGCGCGTGGAGGCCGACCTCGCCGACGCGCCCATCGCTCGCTGGTACGCGGTGCTCACGCCCGAACTGCCCGAACTGCAGCGCGCGCAGATCGGCGGCACCGCCGGGCTGAAGGTGCAGTTCACGCTGCCGGGCGGCGCGGCGGGCCCGCTCGGCGTGCAGCCGCGCGTGGCGCAGTTCGCTGTCGCCGGCCTGGGCACCGAGGCCATGCTGGGCGCGCGCACCGCCTGCGGCCCCGGCGCCGGCCTGCGGGCCGACAGCTGGCTGGCGCGCGCCGTGATCGCCGCCGAGGACCAGCGCTTCTTCCAGCACCCCGGCTACGACCTGGTCGAGCTGGCCGCTGCCTTCGACAAGAACCAGCACAAGGGCGGCATCGACCGCGGCGGCAGCACCATCACCCAGCAGCTCGCCAAGATGCTGGTCACCGGCAGCGAGCGCACGCTGGAGCGCAAGCTGCGCGAGCTGCTGTACGCGGTGGAGATGGAGCAGACCCTGGGCAAGGCGCGCATCCTGCAGCTCTACCTGGACAACGCGCCCTGGGGCCGCGTGTGCGGCGCCGAGGCGGCGGCACGCCACTACTTCAAGCGCCCCGCCGCGCGGCTGGAGCCGGCGCAGGCCGTGTGGCTGGCCTCCATGCTGCATGCGCCCGGCCTGGCGGCCGAGCGCTGGGCGCGCGAGGGCACGCTGGACCCGCAGCGCCTGAAGTGGGTGGCCGAGGGCATCCGCGGCATCTCGCGCGCGCAGCGGGCGGCGCTGCTGCGCAGCGTGGACAGCGCCCGCTACCCGTCGCCCGCCAGCGAGTGAGCGGCGGCGGCCCCGCTGTCGGCGCTGCGTGGCGGCCGTGACGGCGCCTGCGCCGTCATCCCAGCCGGCGCGGCGGCGCCATCATGGCTGCACCATGAAGACCCCCACGATCCGCAAGGGCCAGGCGCCGGGCACCCTGGGCCGCGACGAATTCCGCCTGCGCTTCATGCAGGACTTCCAGGACCCGGCCTTCGCGGCCGAGGCCGGCGCGCTGGCGCGGCTCGAGGCCATCGCCTGGCAGGCCTACGACGAAGGCCGCAAGTCGCCCGCCACGCGCAGGGCGGGGCCGGGCCACGCGGACCCGGACTACGAACTCTCCGTGGACTGGATCGAGGCCCGCGCCCGCATCGACGCGGCGCAGGCGGCCTGGGGCCGGCCGGAGACACCCTCGCGCGTGCTGCTGGTCAACGGCTCGCCGCGCAACGACGGCACCTGCCCGGGCGAGGTGTCCAAAACCTGGCGCCTGGCGAACATCGCCCGCGAGGAACTGGAAGCCGCCGGCCTGCAAGCCGACCTGCTGGACCTGAGCCTGCTCGCCTCCGACTACGGCCGGCACATCCACCCGTGCAAGGGCTGCGTCTCCACCGCCATGCCGCTGTGCCACTGGCCGTGCAGCTGCTATCCCAACCACGCGCTGCGCCAGACCGGCGACTGGATGAACGAGATCTACGCGCGCTGGGTCGCGGCGCACGGCGTCATCGTGCTCACGCCCACCCACTGGTACCAGGCCAGCAGCGCGCTCAAGCTGATGATCGACCGGCTGGTGTGCGCCGACGGCGGCAACCCCGACCCCACCTCCACCCACGGCAAGACGGTAGACGAGGCCAAGGCGCTCGAACTGCAGGGATGGGACTACCCCAAACACCTCGAGGGCCGCGTCTACGGCGTGGTGGTGCACGGCGACGTGGCCGGCATCGAGAGCCTGCGGCGCAACCTCAGCGACTGGCTGGACTGGATGGGCCTGGTCGACGCCGGCACGCAGGCGCGGCTGGACCGCTACATCGGCTACTACCAGCCCTACGCCGACAGCCACGAGGCCCTGGATGCCGACCTGGCGCTGCAGGAGGAGGTGCGCAACGTCGCCCGCGCCGTCGTCCATGCGGTGGGCGAGCTGCGCGCGGGCCGCCTGAGCCGCCCCGACGCCGGCCTGGGCCGGCCGCGGCCGAAGTGAGCACAACTGCGCGCCGCCTTCATCCTTCTTTACCTTCGCTCACCCCGCGTTGACCCCGCTCTCATGGACCGGACAAGCGGGCCTTCCACACTGCGTCTCACCTGCTGCACACATCGACTGCAGCAGCAACCCAGGAAAGGAAGGACTCGCATGATCTCTCTTCGCCAACGTGTTCTGTGGGCCGGCGTGCTGGCCTCCGCCGCCTTTGCTGCCTCGGCCCAGACGCCGCCCGCCGCCGCCGAACCGGCCGCGCCTGCACAGGCCCAGTCGGCGGCCCCGGCCAAGCCGCATGCCGAGCGCAAGGACTTCGCCAAGCGCTTCGAACGCATGCAGCAGCGCCGCGCCGAACGCATGGCCGCGCTGAAGGACAAGCTGAAGCTGAGCACCGCCCAGGAAGGCGCGTGGAACACCTACGCCGCCGCCGTGCAGCCGTCGCGCGACGCCAAGCCGCCGCAGCGCCCGGACCGCGCCGCGTTCAGCCAGCTCACCACGCCCGAGCGGCTGGACCGCATGCAGGCCCGCCAGGCCGAGCGCGCCGCGCTGTTCGCCAAGCGCGCTGACGCGATCAAGGCCTTCTATGCGCAGCTCTCGCCGGAGCAGCAGAAGACCTTCGACGCCGAAGGCATGCGCATGGGGCCGCGCGGCCACGGCCATCATCGCCACCACGGTCCGCGCCATCAGCCGGCCGGCGGCGAGGCGGGGCAGCAGGCGCCCAAGAGCTGAGCCGCAGCGCGGGGGCCCGCCCCCGTCGGTTCACACAGGCCCGCGGCATCCGCCGCGGGCTTTTTCGTGCTTGTTGGCGCCTAGTTCGGCGTGCCGGTGCGCGTCGTCGGGTTGGTCGGCACGTTGTTCGGGCGTTCGCCCGTGTCGCCGAAGGGGCGCGGCCGGTGCAGGGCTTCCTGCCGCACTTCCCCGCGCGTGCGCTGGCTCACCATCGGGGTGGCGTTCGGCTGGTGGTTGGTGGTGGTGCTGGCCTGGCCGGGCGGCGTGTTGCTGTTCGCCAGGTTGTGGTTGTTCATGCGCGCCTCGGCCTTCACGCTCTCGCGCGAGTTGGGCATCGTCACGTCCGGGCTTTGCGTGGGGTTGGGCACGCCGGTGCGCGACAGGGTGCTGCCTTCGCCCGTGGTTTGCGGCGTGGCGGGCGCGATCTGGGCCACGGCGGCACCGGCGGCCAGCAGCGCGGCGGCGAACACGGGAGCGAAGCGGTGGGCATGGGTCTTCATGGCGGTTTCCTTTCGTCGTCGTTCGGGAAGGCGCGGTGGCGCGCGATCCCTTGCCCCCAAGGTACGTGCTGCGGCGCGGTGCGGGGTGTCGGGGCAGCCTGCACCGCGCTGTAGGAAACGGGGCATGCCGCGCTGCGCGCAGCACCGGCGGGCGGGAACTTGGGCGGCGTTCCTACAGGGGCGGGCCCGCCGGGCCGGTACAAAGAGCAGGTGTCCCTCCTGTCGCCCGCCCAACTTCCCCTGGCCGCTGCAGCACCCCAGAAATCGCTGAAGGTGATGACGGTCAACACCCACAAGGGCTTCACCGCGTTCAACCGCCGCTTCATCCTGCCGGAGCTGCGCGACGCGGTGCGCACCGTGGGCGCCGACGTGGTGTTCCTGCAGGAGGTGCTGGGCACCCACTCGCAGCACGGGCAGAAGATCGACAACTGGCCCGAGGCGCCGCACTACGAATTCCTCGCCGACACCATGTGGCCGCAGTTCGCGTACGGCCGCAACGCCGTCTACCCGAAGGGGCACCACGGCAACGCGGTGCTGTCGAAGTTCCCGATCGTGCACCACCGCAACCACGACGTCTCGGTGGCCGGGCCGGAGCGCCGCGGCCTGCTGCACTGCGTGCTGCGCCTGCCCGGCCGGCCGCTGGACGTGCACGTGATCTGCGCCCACCTGGGCCTGGCCGAGGCGCACCGCCAGCAGCAGCTGGAGCTGCTGTGCCACATCGTGCAGGACGAGGTGCCTGCCGGCGCGCCGCTGATCGTGGCGGGCGACTTCAACGACTGGCGCAACCGCGCGCACGGCGTGCTGGAGGAAGGCGCGGGGCTGCGCGAGGTGTTCCGCCACGCCAACGGCGCAGCGGCGCGCACCTTCCCGGCGCGTTTCCCGGTGCTGCCGCTGGACCGCATCTACGTGCGCAACGCCGAGGCGCACGCGCCGGTGGTGCTGCCGCGGCGCCCCTGGTCGCACCTGTCGGACCATGCGCCGCTGGTGGCGGAGGTGCTGCTGTGAACCGCTGGCACGGGGGCAACCGCGTCGAGCTGCTGGAAAACGGCGAGACCTTCTTCCCGCGCGTGTTCGAGGCCATCCGCCAGGCGCGGCGCGAGGTGATCGTCGAGACCTTCATCCTGTTCGAGGACAAGGTCGGCCTGGGCCTGCATGCCGCGCTGTGCGAGGCCGCGCGCGGCGGCGCCAAGGTGGACCTGATGATCGACGGCTTCGGCTCGCCCGACCTGTCGGCCGGCTTCCTCGGTGCGCTGGCCGAGGCCGGCGTGCGGGTGCGCGTGTTCGACCCCGGCCGGCGCCTGTTCGGCCAGCGGCTGAACGTGTTCCGCCGCATGCACCGCAAGATCGTCGTCGTCGACGGCGAGCGCGCCTTCGTCGGCGGCATCAACTACTCTGCCGACCACGTGATGGACTTCGGCCCCAAGGCCAAGCAGGACTACGCGGTGGAGCTGGCCGGCCCGGTGGTGGCGGACATCCACCGCTTCGTGCTGCGCGCGATCGCCGTGGGAGACCTTCGCGGCAAGGG
Source organism: Xenophilus sp. (assembly GCF_044462705.1). Taxonomy (NCBI): domain Bacteria; kingdom Pseudomonadati; phylum Pseudomonadota; class Betaproteobacteria; order Burkholderiales; family Comamonadaceae; genus Xenophilus; species Xenophilus sp. The sequence continues at coordinate 8,923 of NZ_JBIQNC010000013.1, read as the reverse complement.
CGCGCGCTGGTTCCGCCGCCGCCTCGACCACACGGCCGACGCCGCGGTCGAGCCCGTCGGCTCCGCCGAGGTGATGTTCGTCAGCCGCGACAACCGCCGCCACACCACCGACATCGAGCGCCACTACCTGGCGGCCATCCGCAGCGCGCGCGAGCGCATCGTCATCGCCAACGCGTACTTCTTTCCCGGCTACCGCATCGTCAAGGCGCTGCGGCGCGCGGCCCGGCGCGGCGTGGACGTGCGCCTGATCCTGCAGGGCGAGCCCGACATGCCGATCGTCAAGACGGCCGCCAGCATGCTCTACCACCACCTGCTGCATGCCGGGGTGCGCATCCACGAGTATTGCGAGCGCCCGCTGCACGGCAAGGTGGCGGTGGTCGACGGGGCCTGGAGCACCGTCGGCTCCAGCAACCTCGACCCGCTGAGCCTCTCGCTCAACCTGGAGGCCAACGTGATGGTGCGCGACCGCGCCTTCAACGCCGAGCTGTCGGGCCGGCTGGAGCACCTCATGCGCACGAGCTGCCAGCAGGTGGAGGCCTCGCAGCTCCAGGAATGGAGCGTCTGGCGGCTGGTGCGCAGCTTCTTCGTCTTCCACTTCATGCGCTGGTATCCCTCATGGGCCGGCTGGCTGCCCCGGCACGTGCCGCGGCTGGAGCCGGCCCGGCCCCCCGTGCAGCCCGGCGACGCGGACGCGCCGCCGCAGGGCCCGGCGGCGCAGACCGACGCCGCCTGAGCGGCGCGCCGGCAGCAGACCCGCATCGGCACCATGGCCTGCTCTTCCGCTACCGAGGCCACCGCCCAGGCGGGTGCGCCTCCGCACCGCCGTGCGCCGGCGGCGGCCTGGCGGCGCTGGCGCGGATGGCCGTGGGTGCGGCGCATCGCCATCGCGGCCTTCCTCGGCGTCGTCGTCGTGCTGCTGGCGAACCAGGCGCGCGCCATCGCATGGGGCGACGTGCTCGCCGCGATGCGCGCCTACCCGTGGCAGGTGCTGGCGCTGGCCGCCGGCTTCGCCGCGCTCAGCCACCTGCTGTACGCGACCTTCGACCTGATCGGGCGCCACTACACCGGCCACGCGCTGCGCGCCGGCCCGGTGATGGCGATCACCTTCGTCAGCTACGCCTTCAACCTCAACATGGGCACGCTGGTGGGCGCGGTGGGCATGCGCGCACGGCTGTACGCCCGCCTCGGGCTGGACGCGCCGGTCATCGCGCGCATCGTGGGCAGCAGCATGCTCACCAACTGGCTGGGCTACTGCCTGCTGGCGGGCCTGGCTTTCCTGCTGTGGCCGCTGGCCATGCCCGAGGACTGGCACCTGGGCCGCATCGCGCAGCGCGTGCTGGGCGCGGCGCTGGTCGCCGTGGCGGTCGCGTACCTGCTGGCCTGCGCCTTCTCGCCGCGGCGCGAGTGGCGCGTGCGCGGCCACGAGATCGCCCTGCCGTCGCTGCGGGTGGCCCTGGTGCAGTTGGCGCTGTCGTGCGCCAACTGGAGCGCGATGGGCGCCGCCATGGCCGTGCTGCTGCAGGGCGCGGTGCCCTATCCGATGGCGCTGGGCGTGCTGCTCATCGGCGCGGTCGCCGGCCTGCTCTCGCGCGTGCCGGCAGGGCTGGGCGTGCTGGAGGCGGTGTTCGTCGCGCTGCTGGCGCCGCCGCTCACCCAGGCCGGGATCATCGCGGCGGTGCTGTGCTACCGCGCGATGTACTACTGGCTGCCGCTGGGGGTGGCGGCGCTGCTGTACCTGGGCATGGAGGCGAACGCGCGCCGGCTGGCGGTGGCGGCGCCGCGCTGAGCCGGTTCAGCCGCCGGCCACCGCCGTGCGCATTCTGCGCTGCGCGGTCTGGATGGCGGCCGAGTGGCTGTTGAGCTGCTGCAGCATGCCGTTGAGTTCGTTCAGCACCTTCGGGTCGCTCACCGTGAAGGTGCTGCCGGAGACCTGGATCTGCGACTTGTGCGCGTCGACGTAGTCGCCGATCCGGATGGCGCCGTCGAACACCGCGTCCAGCGCCGGGAACACGTCCCGGAAGATGCCGGCCGGCGTGGTCACGGTCTTGTCGTAGGCCTTGTCGAACACCGCCTTCAGGTCCTCCGGCTGCTGGAGCTGCGCGCGCGCCGCGTTGGCCTTGGCCAGGTTCTCGTCCAGCGCGCGGCGCATCTGCTGCACGCCCTCGCGCACGCTGCGCAGGTCGTCGCGCCGCGCCACCACGTCCGACAGCGAGCGCAGGGAGCCCTTCGCGACGATGCCGTCCATCTGCTGCGCGGTCCGGTTCATCGCCGTGTTGAAGTCGGTGATCACCGTGTAGTGCTGCGCATAGGCGCCGAAGGGCTTCTTCTGCTCCTCGGTCGGCTGCGGCACGCGCACGCCGGGACGGTCGATCACGCGCGTCTGCAGGAACTGGATGAAGGCGGCGCGCTCCTCGGGCTCCTTGTTGCCGCAGCCGGCCAGCAGCAGCCCGGCCAGCATCAGCGCGCAGGCGTGCGCGAACCAGGTCGGAATTCTCGGGGCCATGCGCCGCTCCTGCAGGAAATGAGGGCGCCATCTTAGGCACCCCGGCGGGGCCGCCGTCAGCCGACGGATGGCCTATGGCCTTCTTCCGCCTTCGGCCGGTTCTTCAGAAGCGCACGGCGTAGCGCAGCCGCACGAAGTTCTCGCCCGGGTTGGGCTTGCGGATGCCGGCGTTGGAGAAGTGCTGCAGCCGCAGCGACAGCTCGTGCTGCCCGTGCGCGCCGAAGCTGTAGCCGGCGCCCAGCACCTCGGTGAACTGGAAGGCGGTGCTGAAGTCGCGCGAGGGCGTGTGGTAGACGTGGTCCATCACCGTGGCGCCCACGCCGCCCTCCACGAACCAGGGCGAGCGCCCCTGGTCGAAGCGCAGCCGCCAGGTGCCGATCACGCCGACCTGCGTGTACTCGCGCCGCAGGCTGCCCACAGGGGCGCGCCACTGGCTGGCGAACACGTCCCAGTAGAACGAGAGCGCGCCGGCCCGCACCGGCTGCCGGGGCGTCCAGGGGAACATGGCGCCGGCGCTCAGCACCGTGGTGTCGCCGCTGTCGTGCGGTGCCTGGCCCGCCTCGACGTACACGCCGATGTCGCGGTCCTCGAAGGCCAGCGCCGCGGGCGAGGCCAGCATCGCCGCCGCGGCGGCGGCGCACCATCCCAGCACGCGACGCGCGCCGGGGGGCAGGAAGCCTTGTTTGTTGTGCATGGCTTTTCAGCTCCGATCTGCGGCCAGGCCGTCCGGACCGCGCTCGGCGCTGCCGGGTCAGCCTTTGCCCCGGCAGCAATCTTGCGCCGATCCGGTCGGCCGTGCACGGGCTGCCGTGCGCATCCCCGGGTAGGACATGGCCTCGCCCTCGGCTCAGCGTGCCGAGGTGAGCGTGATGAGCGCGATCTCCGAAGGCGCGCCGAAGCGCTTGGGCGGACCCCAGTAGCCGGTGCCGCGGCTGACGTACACCCACATCGCCTGCAGCCGGTGCAGCCCCGCGGTGAAGGGCTGCTGCAGCGGCACGAACAGGTTCCACGGGAAGAACTGCCCGCCGTGCGTGTGGCCCGACAACTGCAGCGAGAAGCCCGCCGCCGCCGCGGCCGCGGCGCTGCGCGGCTGGTGCGCCAGTAGCACGCGCGTGTGCACCAGCGGCGGCGCGTCGTGCAGGGCGCGATGCGGGTCGCTGGCGTGCGCCGGCACGAAGTGGCCGGCCGTGTAGTCCGTCACCCCCGCCACCAGCAGCGCGCACTCGAACAGCTCCTCGTCCGTCTGCGCGCCGTGCGTGCTGCGCGTCTGCAGCACCACGTGCTCGTTGAGCAGCACGCGCAGGCCCAGGCGGCGCAGCTCGTCGATCCAGTCCGGTGCGCCGGCGTAGTACTCGTGGTTGCCCGTCACCACGAAGGTGCCGTGCCGCGCCTTCAGCCGCGCCAGGGGCGCGACGTGCTCGCGCAGTTCGGGCACCGTGCCGTCCACCAGGTCGCCGGTGATGGCGACCATGTCCGCGCCCAGCGCGTTGACCGCGTCGACGACGCGCTGCAGGTAGCGCTGCCGGATGGTGGGGCCCACGTGCAGGTCCGACAACTGCGCGATGGTGAAGCCGTCCAGCTGCGAGGGCAGCCCCTCGATCGGCACCCGCACCCGGCGCACCGCCGCCGTGCGGCGCGCGTTGACGTAGCCGGCCAGCGTCACCAGCGTGGCCAGCGCCACGGCGACCACGGCACTGGTGCCCTGCCAGCGCGGCCAGTCCGGCGCCGCGCCGGCGGCCCAGGCGCCGGCCCATGCCAGCAGCAGGCCGGCGTCGCGCACCAGCGTGAGGAGGAACAGCGACGAGAACCAGCCCATCGCCAGCAGGCCGGCCCACTGCACCACGGCCCACAGCCGGTGCGGCCCGCGCCGGCGCACGAAGGGCAGCGGCATGCACACCGCCGACAGCGCCAGCAGCACCGCCACCAGCGGCCAGGCAGGCGTGGCCGCCGCCAGCGCCGGCAGCAGGCGCAGGGCGACGAACACGTGCACGAGGGTCGTCAGGACGGTGAGGGAGGCCAGGGGCATGGCAGGAGCATGTTGCAGCGCAGCATACGATGAATCCGGGTTATCTGCTCGGCGCCGCGCCGTCCGGCGGATGGGCCTTGGGTGCTCTTCAAACAGGAGCAGCAGATGCAGCCTGCGCGGGACTTCGCAAGGCTTCCTGCGGCGATGTCTCAGGGACCGGAATCGGCCGCGAAAGTTCGGCCGGAAACGAGACATCCTGCCGGTGCGGGCGGCTGCGGCGGACGTGGAGAACCCGGCGGCCGGCGAGCCGCCGGGGAGGGCGCGGTCAGTCGCCCTTGGCGGTGCCCTGGGCCAGGGCCTGGCGCGGCAGCGTGGCCGAGGCCATGTTGAAGTTGGAAGGCCAGACGAACAACGCCCGGGCCGGCGCGCCCAGGCCGATGGTCAGCGTCTGCTGCAGCGTCAGCGGGCCGATGGTGGCCTCCACGTCATAGGTGCCGGGCGTGAGGCGGGCCAGCATCAGCGGGCCGTGGGCCTGGGCGGACAGCACGTGGTCGCCGTTGTACTTGTTGCGCACCTTTACCTGTACCGGCTCGGAGAACTCGCCGCGCCGGCCGCGCGCGACCGCGAACTCCAGCGTGGCGGCCCAGCGCGGAGACACCATGTCCATGAAGGCCAGTTCGTCCTGGCTAGCGCCGCCGCACATGTACTCGACGCCCTCGGGTGCCATGCGGATCGGTGGGTTGGTGGCGGCATTCGCCGCGGCGGCCAGCAGCAGCGCGCTGGCGGCCGAGGCGACAAGAGCAGGGAGCTTCATGGCGGGGCGACGCAGGAGGAGAAGAAAAGAGGCGATCGGAGGCTGGGAAGGCAGCGGCCGGCCGCCGTCGGATTCTGCGTAGCAAGAGTCGGGCTCAGCGTCGGTATTTACGCCAATCGCTACGGAATCGATAGCGGTCCGACAAGGCAGGCCGGTGTTCTGGAGGCCCGGAAGCATCGCTTGGCCATGTGTCGGCAGCATGAAAGCGCCGTGCGTGCGCCCCCGCCTACAGCCGCGCGGGCCGGCGCCCGCGGCATTCGCCTTGCGGCCGTCGCCACAATGGGGCCCTGGGCGCGGCGCGGACACCGGCCGCTGCCCGGGCCCGAACCCCCAGCCTTATCCCGGCGAGGAACTGCCATGCCCGACACCGCCGACACCGATTTCGATCCCGACAACTCCTCCGTCACCGCCCCGTCCAGCCTGCGCGACTGGCTGCAGGTGCTCAAGGAGGCCGACGAGCGCCGCCCCGACCTGCCGGGCGAGCACCTGATCGTGCTGGGCCTGGGCGTCGTGCTGCTCCTGTCCGCAGGCCGCAGCGGCTCCTTGCTGGGCCGGCTGGTCAAGGCGGGGGCCGGCGGCGCGCTGATCGGCCGCGCCGCCAGCGGCACCGGCGGCGTCGCGCGGCTGGCGCGCCTCGTCGCCAGCGTCACGGGCCGGCCGCTGCCCGGTCGCTGAGCCCCGCGCCAAGGGAAAAAAGAAAAAGGCCCTCTGCCGAAGCAGAGGGCCTTTTGTCGCACTGTCGCGTGTGCAGGCTTACAGGGTCGGCGCCGAATGCGCGGCCTCGCGGGCCTCGGCGCGCACCGTGGCGCGGTCGAGCTGGCCGGCGAACACGGGCTGCTGCGATGCCGCCTCACCATACAGGTCGCCGGCGCGGGCAGCCTGGATCGCGCCTTCGCGCACCGCAGCGCGCGAGACCGCCGAGTTCGCGGGCAGCGTGGTGACGCCGGCGAAGGCCGCTTCACCGAACTGGTCGCCCAGGCGCGCGGCCTGCCGTGCCTCGGCAGCGACTTCGGCGCGGCTGCGCACCGAGTCGATGCTCAGCACGCCTTCATAGACTTCGGCATGCGCCGAGCCGGCCACGCCCAGCAGGGCGAGCATCGTGGCACCGAGGAGTTGGGAGGTCTTCTTCATGGCGATTCCTTTCATTCGAATATCGATCAATGGATGAATGTCGAACCGGTATCGGGGGGCGCCGTCCTTCGCTTGTCGCTCGGGGCGGCCACCGCAGCGGTGCCGAGTCCATCCAGAACCGCCTCTCACCTCGCTTCATGTCTGCCGGTGGGGCGTCGTTCTGTGAAGAGAAGTGTGCGCCGAAAACCTAGGGAAAACCCGCAATTCACGGAACCACGGCGTTCACGCAGCAGAAACAATCGGGCGGATGCGGTCAAGAAAAAGGCCGCACGAGGCGGCCTTTGCGGGAAAAAGAGGAAGCGCCTTTCTTCGGCTCACACGTCGATGTTCGCCGCCCGGAGCGCGTTGGTCTCGATGAAGTTGCGGCGCGGCTCGACCTCGTCGCCCATCAGCATGGTGAACACGCGGTCGGCCTCGATGGCGTCGTCGATCTGCACCTTCAGCAGGCGGCGCACCTCGGGGTCCATCGTGGTCTCCCACAGCTGCTCGGGGTTCATCTCGCCCAGGCCCTTGTAGCGCTGGCGGCTGGTGGCGCGCTCGGCCTCGCTGAGCAGCCAGGCCATGGCGCCGCGGAAGTCGCTGACCTTTTCTTCCTTGGCCTTGTCGCCCTCGCCGCGGCGCACGGTGGCGCCCTCGCCCAGTAGGCCGCGGAAGGTGTGGGCCGCCTCGGCCAGCGCGGCGTAGTCGGCGCCGTGCACGAAGTCCTGCGTGATCACGCTGCTCTTGATGTTGCCGTGGTGGCGGCGGCTGATGCGCAAGAGCGGCTTGTCGGTGCGCGCGTCGAACTCGTTCGACACCTCGGCCGGCGCGCCGTTGCTGTTCAGCTCGCGCAGCTTGGCCTGCAGCGCGACGGCGCTGGCCTCGGCCTCGGGCGTGGTGTCCAGGTTCAGCGCCACGCCGTCGGCGATGGCGCGCAGCGCCTCCACGTCCATGAAGGCGCCCAGGCGCTCGATCACGGCCTCGGCGAGCTGGTGCTTGCGGGCCAGCTCGTCCAGCGTCTCGCCGCGGATCACATTGGCCGCCGGCACGGAGCCGTCAGGCGACCTTCCTGTGATGACGCTGGCGTCCTTCAGCGCCACCCGCAGCAGGAAGGCGTCCAGCGCCGCGCCGTCCTTGAGGTACTGCTCCTCCTTGCCGACCTTGACCTTGTACAGCGGCGGCTGCGCGATGTAGATGTGGCCGTTCTCCACCAGCTCGGGCATCTGGCGGTAGAAGAAGGTCAGCAGCAGCGTGCGGATGTGGGCGCCGTCCACGTCCGCGTCGGTCATGATGATGATGCGGTGGTAGCGCAGCTTGTCGATGTTGAAATCGGGCCCGATGCTGGTGCCCAGGGCGGTGATCAGGGTGGTGATCTGTTCGCTGGAGAGCAGGCGGTCGAAGCGCGCCTTTTCCACGTTCAGCACCTTGCCGCGCAGGGGCAGGATGGCCTGGAACTTGCGGTCGCGGCCCTGCTTGGCCGAGCCGCCGGCCGAGTCCCCCTCGACGATGTAGAGCTCGCACAGGGCGGGATCCTTTTCCTGGCAGTCGGCGAGCTTGCCGGGCAGGCCGGCGCCCTCGAGGACGCTCTTGCGGCGGGTCATCTCGCGCGCCTTGCGGGCGGCCTCGCGCGCGCGCGCCGCCTCGACGATCTTGCCGCACAGGGCACGCGCATCGTTGGGGTTTTCCAGCAGCCACGTCTCGAGGGTGCGGCTGACGGCCTCCTCGACGGCGGGACGGACCTCGCTGGAGACGAGCTTGTCCTTGGTCTGGCTGCTGAACTTGGGCTCGGGCACCTTCACGCTCAGCACGCAGCACAGGCCCTCGCGCATGTCGTCGCCGCTGACCTCGACCTTGGCCTTCTTGGCCAGCTCGTTGCTCTCGATGTACTTGCCGATCACCCGCGTCATCGCCGCGCGCAGGCCCGTCAGGTGGGTGCCGCCGTCGCGCTGCGGGATGTTGTTGGTGAAGCAGAGGACCTGCTCGTTGTAGGCATCGTTCCACTGCATCGCCACCTCGACCGAGATGTGGGTGCCGGGGATGCCGCCGTAGCTGTCGGCCGGGCGCTCGCCGGTGGCGTGGAAGGGCGTGGGATGCAGCACCTTCTTGGCGCCGTTGATGAACTCGACGAAGCCCTTGACGCCGCCGGCGCCCGAGAAGTCGTCCTCCTTGCCGGTGCGCTCGTCGACCAGGCGGATGCGCACGCCGTTGTTCAGGAACGAGAGCTCGCGCAGCCGCTTGCTGAGGATCTCGTAGTGGAAGTCGCTGTTCTCCTTGAAGATCTCGGTGTCGGGCAGGAAGTGCACCTCGGTGCCCCGCTTGTCCGTCTCGCCGGTGATCCGCATGGGCGAGACCTCGACGCCGTCGACCATTTCGAGCAGGCGGTTCTGCACGAAGCCCTTGCTGAACTCCAGCACGTGCACCTTGCCCTCGCGCCGCACCGTCAGGCGCAGCATCTTCGAGAGCGCGTTCACGCACGACACGCCCACGCCGTGCAGGCCGCCCGAGACCTTGTAGCTGTTCTGGTTGAACT
>NZ_JBIQNC010000012.1:43197-47593 GCF_044462705.1 Xenophilus sp. | reverse complement strand
TCGTCGGTGCGCCGGTGTGGAAGCCCGAGGGGTACCGCACGGGCAGGGTCACGGGTGGGGTCAATCTGAATGTGAGTTTTTGAAGGAGTCTTGAATGAATTCTGCAGATGCCCGCTCGCCGACCCGACGGTTCGGCCTTCAAACCCTGTTGACCGTGCTTCCAGTGTTATCCGGGGGTCTGTATGTGATCGGTGCGACCTATCAGGAAGGCTATCTCGCTGGCTTTGGCGTGGAGAATTCGTTGTTCACGCTGCCTCCCGATCGCCTGCTGTTTCTTGGGTTGACCTCGCTCATTTCGTTCGGCATCGTCCCGATGGCTTATGGGTTCTTGACCGTCTTGGCATTGATCGCTGCCGTTCTCATTGCAGCAGTTCTGTCGTCGTTTCCGGCTGTGCAGCAGCTCCAAACGAAGTTGCTTGTTCGACTGACTGTCAAGCGCAAGTGGGGCAAGGCTGCGCCTTCGATGATGGCGCTCGTTGACAAGAGCGAAGTGCTATATGGCTATGCCATTGGCGCTTCGGCGGTTGTGTTGGCATTGGTGAGTGCCGCGGTGTTTTCTTCCCGGACAGGCGGTCAGCATGCCGAACAGGACATCAAGAAGTGGCAAGAAGGCAGGACGCGGACATCCACGGTCGTCATTGATGGCGAGCCGCCGATCAGGGCTTTCCAGATCGCCTGCGGGCAAACGTACTGCGCCTTCTGGACCGGAGCCGAAGCGCAACTTGTGCGGCACGAGCAGATCAAGCGGCTCAGTACGCAGCCGAAAGCCAGCGAGAAAGCCTCCGTAGGACCTTCCTCCGACAGATGAAGCAGGGTTGCGGCGGCCATAGGGGACCGAGCCGCGTCAAACACCCGCGCGCGCCGGCCGCAGCAGCCGCAGCCCGTTGAACACCACCAGCAGGCTGGCCCCCATGTCGGCGAACACCGCCATCCACATGGTGGCGCTGCCTATCAGCGCGAGCGCGAAGAACACCGCCTTGATGCCCAGCGCCAGCGCGATGTTCTGCCACAGCACGGCGTGCGTGCGGCGCGAAAGCCGCACCGTCTCGGCGATGCGGCCGGGGTCGTCGTTCATGATCACCACGTCGGCCGCTTCCATCGCGATGTCGGTGCCGGCGCCGCCCATGGCGAAGCCGATGTCGGCCTGCGCCAGCGCGGGCGCGTCGTTGATGCCGTCGCCCAGCATCGCGGTCGGGCCGTAGCGCTCGCGCATCTCCTTCACCGCGGCGAGCTTGTCCTCGGGCAGCAGGCCGCCGCGCGCGTCGTCGATGCCGGCCTGCACGGCGATCGCCTTCGCGGTCGTGGGGTTGTCGCCGGTCAGCATCACCGGCGCGACGCCCAGGCGCTTGAGCGCCTCCACCGCCGCGCGCGAGGCGGGGCGCAGCGTGTCGGCCACCGCGAACACGGCGCGCACGCCGCCCTCGTCGGCCAGCAGGGTGAGGGTGCGGCCCTGCGCCTCGTGCTCGGCCAGCAGCGATTCGAGCTCGGCGCTGCACTGCCCGCGCTCCTCGATCAGGCGGTGGTTGCCGAGCACGTAGCCGGTGCCGTCGATGCGTCCGCGCACACCGCGGCCGACCAGCGCCTCGAAGGCGTCCACCACGGCGTGGTCACCGTCCAGGCCCTGCGCGATGGCGTGCGACACGGGGTGGTCCGAGCGGCCCGCCAGGCTGGCCGCGATGCGCTGCGCCGCGGCGGCGTCCGCGCCGTTCCAGGCCTGCCAGTGCACGAGTTCGGGCTTGCCGGCGGTGAGCGTGCCGGTCTTGTCCAGCGCCACCGCCTTGAGCCGGCGCGCGCCTTCCAGGTGCGTGCCGCCCTTGATGAGGATGCCGCGCCGCGCCGCCGCCGTGAGGCCGCTGACCACGGTGACGGGCGTGGAGATCACCAGCGCACAGGGGCAGGCGATGACAAGCAGCACCAGCGCCTTGTAGATCGCGTCGAGCCAGGCCCAGTCCAGCAGCAGCGGCGGCAGCACCGCCACCGCGAGGGCGATGGCGAACACGGCCGGCGTGTAGACGGCCGCGAAGCGCTCGACGAAGCGCTGCGTGGGCGCGCGCGAGGCCTGTGCCTGCTCCACCGCCTCGATGATGCGGTCCAGCGTGGTCTGGCCAGCGGCGGCCGTCACCTGCAGCTGCAGCTCGCCGCCCTGGTTGATGGTGGCGGCGAAGACCGCATCGCCGGGCGCCTTGTCCACCGGGATGCTCTCGCCGGTGACGCTGGCCTGGTCCACCGTGCTGCGGCCGGCGTTCACGGTGCCGTCCAGCGGGATGCGCTCGCCGGGACGCACGCGCACCGTGTCGCCGACCGCGACCTCGCGCGCCGCGATGCGCTGCCAGGTACCGTCGGCCCGGCGCACCTCGGCCTCGTCCGGCGCCAGCGCCATCAGCCCGGCGATGGCGTTGCGTGCGCGGTCGGCGGCCTTGTGCTCGATCAGTTCGGCCAGTGCGTACAGCGCCATCACCATCGCCGCCTCGGGCCACTGGCCGATGAGGAAGGCGCCGGTCACCGCCACCGCCATCAGCGCGTCGATGCCCAGCCGCCCGCGCAGCAGCGAGCGCAGGCCGCTTCGGTAGATGCCGGTGCCGGCCAGCGCGATGGCCACGGCCGCCAGCGCCATGCCGAAGGCGCGCCACACGCCGGTCTCGGGCAGCAGCAGGTGGCTCAGCTCGGCGCCCAGCGCCACGGCGAGCGCGGCGGCGATGCGCTGCCAGCCCGGCAGCGGGCCATGGTCGTGGCCGTCGCCCGCGTCGGCGTGCTGGTGGTCGTGCGGGCCGCCGTGGTCGTGTTCGTGGTCGTGGCGACCGGCCTCGGCGGGCCGGGTCCGCAGCGTCATCGGAGCGCCGCAGCAGCCGTCGTCGCAGGCGGTGTCGGAGGGGGCGGAGGTGACGGTCGGGCGAGGGGTGGCAGACATGGGAAAGCAACGGGCCTTTCGTGTTGTGACAGCATTGGAAAGGTTGAAGTCACTTCAAGGTCAAGCCATGGTCCAGGCAAACCCGCCCTCCACGCAGGGCTACCGCATCGGCGAGGCGGCGGCCGCCAGCGGCGTGAGCGCCGCCAACATCCGCTGGTACGAGAAGCAGGGCCTGGTCGCGCCGCAGGGCCGCGGCGACAACAGCTACCGCCTCTACAGCGCCGCCGACGTGCACACGCTGCGCTTCATCCGCCTGTGCCGGGCGATGGACATGTCGCTCGACGAGGTGCGCACGCTGCTGGCGCTGGACCTGCGCAGCAAGGCCGACTGCGACGCCGCCTGCGTCGCGCTCGACGCGCACCTGGGCCACGTGCGCGAGCGCCTGCGCGAGCTGCGCGCGCTGGAGAAGGACCTGCTGGCCCTGCGCGACTGCTGCGACGGCAGCGGCCCGCAGTGCCGCATCATCGAGACGCTGCATACGCGGGCCGACGCGCCGCTGCCCGGGGGCGAGCGCGGCACGCCGGCGACGCGGCACGTGTAGGCCGCGTCAGGCCCTGCCGTCCGCGAAGCATTCGGCCACCAGCCCCCGCAGCCACTGGTTGGCCGGGTCGCGGTGCACGCGCGCGTGCCAGAGCATGTGGATCGCGATCTCGGGCAGGTTGGCCGGATGCGGCAGGGCGACCAGGCCGAAGGGTTCGGTCACGCGCTGCGCCAGGCGGTGCGGCACGGTGGCGACGAGGTCGGTGCCGTGCAGGATGTGGCCCACGGCGACGAAGTGCGGCACCGTCAGCCGCACCTGCCGCTCGATGCCGCTGCGCGCCAGCACCTCCTCCACGATGCCGTGGCCGGTGCCGGGCGAGACCACGGCCAGGTGCTGCGCGGCGCGGAACTCGCGCAGCCCGAAGCGTCCGCGCGCCAGCGGATGGCCCTGGCGCATCAGGCACACGTAGCGCTGCGTGAAGAGGCGCCGCTGGAAGAAGCCCGCCTGCAGCTGCGGCAGCAGGCCCAGGGCCAGGTCGACCGCGCCGGCCTCCATCTCGGCCTTCAGCGGCTGCGCGGCGCCGCGGGCGGTGGTCAGCGTCACGCCGGGCGCGCGTCGGGCCAGGGCGCCCATCAGCGCGGGCAGGAAGTAGATCTCGCCGATGTCGCTCATGCCCAGCGAGAAGGCGCGCGTGCTGCGCGCCGGGTCGAACTCGGTGCGCTGCGTCACCGCGCCCTGCAGCAGCGCCAGCGCGGCGGCCACCGGCTCGGCGAGCTGTTCTGCCAGCGGCGTGGGCTCCATGCCGCGCGGCGTGCGCAGGAACAGCTCGTCGCCGAAGCTGCGGCGCAGGCGGGCCAGCGCGTTGCTCACCGCCGGCTGGCTCAGGCCCAGCGTGTCGGCCACGGCCGAGACGCGCCGCTCCACCATGAGCTGGTGGAAGACCACCAGCAGGTTGAGGTCCATGTCCTGCAGATCCATATTCATGATGGTGATGGCGCGTATTCACG
>NZ_JBIQNC010000012.1:0-43097 GCF_044462705.1 Xenophilus sp. | reverse complement strand
TTGAGGTCCATGTCCTGCAGATCCATATTCATGATGGTGATGGCGCGTATTCACGGGATTCTATTGGTGGATAGAGCAGCAGCGCCGATCATCGGCAGCACTCAGGAAAACGCCGGGCCGCCCCAAGTTTTCTTGTCCCCCTCGGGGGGCGGGCTGGGCGCAGCCCGGTCCTGGGGGCACTATCTACAGGAGACAGCCACGATGAACGACACCGCCGAAGCGGTGCCCATTCGCTGGGAGAGCGAAGGCACCAGCCGCATCCCCTTTGCCGCCTACACCGACGAGCAGCGCCACCGCGAGGAGCTGGAGCGCTTCTTCTATCGCGGCCACTGGTGCTACGTCGGCCTGGAGGCCGAGATCCCGAACCCCGGCGACTTCAAGCGCACGGCGGCGGGCGAGCGCTCGGTCATCATGGTCCGCGCCGCCGACGGGCAGGTCCACGTGCTGGAGAACGTCTGCGCGCACCGTGGCATGGCCTTCTGCCGCGAGCGCCACGGCAACCGCAAGAGCTTCACCTGCCCCTACCACCAGTGGAACTACAACCTCTCGGGCAAGCTGGTGGGCGTGCCTTTCCGCCGCGGCGTGCGCGGGGAGGACGGCGAGATGCAGGGCGGCATGCCGGAGGACTTCAAGACCGACGAGCACGGCCTGACGAAGCTCAAGGTCGCCACGCGCGGCGGCGTGGTGTTCGCCAGCTTCGACCACGAGGTCGAATCGCTGGAGGACTACATGGGGCCGGTCATCCTGAAGTGGTTCGACCGCCTCTTCAACGGCCGCCAGCTGAAGATCCTCGGCTACAACCGCCAGCGCATCCCGGGCAACTGGAAGCTGATGCAGGAGAACATCAAGGACCCGTACCACCCGGGCCTGCTGCACACCTGGTTCGTCACCTTCGGGCTCTGGCGGGCCGACAACAAGTCGCAGCTCGTGATGGACGCGCACCACCGGCACGCGGCCATGATCTCCACCCGCGGCACGCAAGGCCAGGCGGGGCAGGCGACGACGGCGGTGTCGAGCTTCAAGGAGAGCATGAAGCTGGAGGACGACCGCTTCCTCGACATCGTGCCGGAGCCCTGGTGGGGCGGGCCGACCGCCGTGATGACGACCTTGTTCCCGAGCGTGATCCTGCAGCAGCAGGTCAACAGCGTCTCGACGCGCCACATCCAGCCCGACGGGCACGGGGCCTTCTTCTTCGAATGGACGCACTTCGCCTTCGAGGACGACAGCGAGGAGATGCTGCGCCGCCGCCTGCGCCAGGCCAACCTGTTCGGCCCGGCGGGCTTCGTCTCGGCCGACGACGGCGAGGTGATCGAGCTGTCGCAGCAGGGCTTCGAGAGCAAGCCCTGGCACCGCGCGCTGGCCGAGCTGGGCGGGCGCACGGCGGAGGACACCGACCACATGGTCACCGAGGGCCTGATCCGCGGCATGTACGCGTACTGGCGCAAGGTGATGGAGAAGTGACGATGCTGAACTTCGAGGAATTCTTCGAGCTGACGCAGCTCTATGCCCGCTACGCCTCGGCGCTCGACGCGGCCGACTGGGACGCCTGGCCCGAGTTTTTCACCGACGAATGCAGCTACCGCCTGCAGCCGCGCGAGAACCACGAGCGCGGCTTCCCGCTGGCGACGCTCTCCTTCGAGAGCAAGGCGATGCTGCGCGACCGCGTCTACGGCATCCGCGAGACGCTCTACCACGACCCGTACTACCAGCGCCACGTGGTCGGCGCGCCGCTGGTGCGCAAGGTGGAGGCCGGCCGCATCCACTGCGAGGCCAACTACGCGGTGCTGCGCACCAAGCTCTCGCAGCTCAGCACGGTGTTCAACGTCGGCCGCACGCTGGACGAGGTGGTGCGCACGCCGCAGGGCCTGCGCTTCGCCGTGCGCCTCGTCGTGTACGACAGCGAGATGATCCCCAACTCCATCATCTACCCGATATGAGCGGCGCAGGCACCGAACCCGACCCGCACGGCCCGCCGCTGCGGCGCTTCATCGACCCGGCCTATGTGCCGCTGTGCCGCGACCTCGCCGAGGTGCGCGAGCGCATCGACGCGCTGGACGCGCAGATCGTGGCGCTGCTGGCCGAGCGCGGCCGCTATGTGCGCGACGCCGCCCGCTTCAAGCACGACGCCTTCCAGGTCTCGGCGCCGCAGCGCCAGCAGCAGGTGTTCGACAAGGTGCGCCGGCTGGCAGAGCAGCACGGCGCGTACCCCGAGGTGGTGGATGCCTGCTACCGCGCGATGGTGGCCGGCTTCATCGCGCGCGAGCAGCAGGACCATGCGCAGATGATGCCGATTCAGGAGGGCAAGGCATGACGCTTCGACGTTTCGTTTCCATCGCCGCGGGCGCGCTGCTGCTGGCCGCGTCCGCACAGGCGCAGGACTGGCCGCAGCGCCCGGTGCGCGTCGTCGTGCCCTTCGGCGCCGGCTCCTCGCCCGACATCCTGGCGCGCATCGTCAACGACCGCCTGGCGCAGCGCCTGGGCCAGCCGGTGATCGTGGAGAACAAGCCCGGCGCCGGCGGCAACGCGGGCACCGACCTCGTCGCCAAGGCCGCGCCCGACGGGCAGACCTTCCTGCTCTCGGTCAACGCACCACTGGTCTACAACACGGTGCTGTACCGCAACCTGCCCTACGACCCCTTCCGCGATCTGGTGCCCGTCTCGCTGGCGGCGACCACGCCGAACGTCTGCGCGGCCAACGCGCAGCTCGGCATCGACTCGGTCAAGGGCTGGCTCGACGCGCTGCGCCGCAACCCGGGCAAGTACAACTTCGCCTCCACCGGCAACGGCTCGATCTCGCACCTGGGGGTGGAACTCATCAAGGCGAGGACGCAGTCCTTCGCGGTGCACATCCCGTACGCCTCCTCGGCGCAGGCCGTCACGGCGCTGGTGCAGGGCGACGTGCAGTTCGCCTGCCTGCCGCCGGTGACGGTGATGCCGCAGGTCAAGGCCGGTCGTCTCAAGGCGCTGGGTGTCACCTCGGCCGAGCGCTCGGCGCTGCTGCCCGACCTGCCCACGCTGCGCGAGTCGGGCCTGCCCGACATCCAGGCCGTGCCGTGGTTCGCCTACATGGCGCCCAAGGGCACGCCGCAGCCGGTCGTGGACCGCATGAGCCGCGAGATCGCCGCCGTGCTGGCCGAGCCGGAGACGCGGCAGAAGCTGCTGACGGCGTACTTCGATCCGGTCGGCAGCACGCCGCCGCAGCTCGCCGCCTTCATGCGCGAGGAACTGCAGCGCTGGAAGCCGGTCATCGAGCGCGCGGGCCTGAAGCCGGACTGACGGCTCCGCCTCAGGGCGAGGCGCCGTCGTGCCGGTCGAGAAAGGCGGCGATCAGTCCCACCACGCGCTGCGGGTCCTCGCGCTGCGGCACGTGGCCGATGCCTTGCAGCAGCTCCACCTGCACGGGGCCCGCGCAGCCCTGGCCGATCAGCGTGGCGTGGCGGGTGGTGCCGTACTCGTCCTCTTCGCCGTGGATGGCCAGCGCCGGCACGCGCACCTGCGGCAGCAAGTCGACCAGCGTCCAGTCGGCGAAGCGCGGCGAGAGCCAGGTATCGGTCCAGGCGCGCACCACCCAGGCCGCCTTGTCGCCGTGGTACTTCGCCAGGCGCTCCAGTTGCAGCGGGTCCTTGAACTGCTCGCGCGCCACGCGGATGCCCTCCAGCGTGCGGTCCTCGGCGAAGACCTGCGCGGCGATCGTGACCAGCGCGCGGCAGGGCGTGGGCTGCGCGGCAGCCGCGCAGATCGCCATGCCGCCGCCCACGCTGTGGCCCAGGGCGACATAGGCGTCCAGCCCGAGCTGTTCGCACAGGGCCGGCAGGACCAGGCGCGCCTCCTCGGCCACGAAGCCGAGCGCGGGCAGGTCGGGCCGCGGGTCGGAGCGGCCGAAGCCCCAGCGGTCGTAGGCGATCACGCGCCGGCCCGTGGCCTGGGCCAGCAGCGCCGGGAAGTCGCGCCACAGCGCCACGCAGCCGAGCGAGTCGTGGAGCATGAGGATCGGCGCCGCGCCGGCGGCCGCCGCCGGCTGCCATGCGCGGGTGAACAGGCGCCCTTGCGGGAGCGCGACCCATTGGTCGTGCACCTCGGGCGGCAGGGTGGGGAGCGTGGCGGTCATGGGTTCGACGGACGGGAGTTCAGCGTGGCGCGCGCCTTGTCGATCCACAGCTGCAGGCTGTCGAGCAGGTCCTTCTGGCTGAAGGAGCAGCTCTCCTCGCTGAAGAGCGCGCTGGATTCGAGGCGGTCGAGCAGGTTCAGCAGCACCTCGGCATAGCGCGGCGGCAGGGCCTGGTGCAGCGGGCCGGCGTGGCGGGCGGTGTCGCACAGGCGGCCGACGACAGTGCCGTCGCGGCGCGTGGCGTCCAGGTGCCGCGCGATGGCGTCCAGTGCGTCGAGGGGCGCGCTCAATTCTTCAGCCCCCGCGGCAGCGCCATGCCGCGCTCGCGCATCAGGGCGCGCAGCACGTCGGGCTCGTCGGTGATGAGGCCGTCCACGCCCAGGTCGATCAGCCGGGCCATGTCCTCGCGGCGGTTCACGGTCCAGGGGATCACCTGCTGGCCCAGCGCATGGGCCTCGGCCACCTGCGCCGCCGTCAGGTCGGCGAAGGCGGGCGCCCAGGTCACCGGGCCGGTGCCGCCGGCCGCCGCGGCCTGCACCAGGCGGGGCGTCGAGCCGGCGTCCTCCACGCGCAGGCCGCCCGTCCAGCGGGCGTCGCGCAGCGTGCGCGGGCTGGTGAGGAAGGCGCGCGCGAGCTGCGGCGCCTCCTGCGCCACCAGCGCGAGCGTGCGCCAGTCGAAGCTCTGGATCGTCACGCGCGGCGCCACGCCGGCGCGGCGAACCTCGGCCAGGATGGCGCGCACCATCGGCTCCGGCGCGGCGCCGGCGGCAGGGCGGGTGGGGTCGGTCTTGGTCTCGATGTTGAAGCGCAGGCCGTCGGCGCCCCTGCTCCGCGTGAGGTCGAACAGCTGCGCCAGCGTGGGGATGCGCTGGCCGTCGCGCGGCGCCTGGCGGGGGAACTGCTGGCCGTACTTCGTCGCCGGGTTGGTGCGGCCCACGTCGTAGGCCTGCAGCTGGGCCAGCGTGAGCGTGTGGATCGCCGGGCCCGCCGCCGCCAGCCAGCGGCCCTGCGCGTCGCGCGTGTGGTCGGGGTTGAGGACGGCGTCGTGCGAGATCACGGGCACGCCGTCGGCGGTGAGGGCGATGTCCAGCTCCAGCGTGGTCACGCCGATCTCCATCGCGCGCTCGAAGGCGGCCAGCGTGTTCTCGGGAGAGAGGGCGCGGCCGCCGCGGTGGGCCTGTAGGTCGAAGGGGCTGCCGCGCCTGGCGGTGGAAGGCGCGGCGCAGCCGGGCAGCAGCCAGGGTGCCAGCAGGGCCGGGGCGAGGAGGGCGGATCGGCGCGTCGGGTTCATGCACGGCATTCTGCCGCCGGCGCGCGGCGGCCCCCGCGGCACTCAGCGCAACTGCACCTTGATGCCGTCGTCCAGCACGGTGATGTCGCCGATCTCGTAGGTCTTGCGGCCCACGGTCAGCTCCTCGGGTTTGAAGGTGTGCAGCGGCTGGCCCTGCAGCGCCTCCTGCGCCACGGCGGCGCCGGCGCGCTGCAGCCGCGCCGCGTCCTGGCCGCCCAGGCCCTCCAGCTCCACCCGCTCGGCGCGCGGCTGGTCCAGGCGCAGCGTCAGGGCCGGCGCGTCGTAGCGCAGGGCGCTGCTGATGGCCAGCCAGCCGCCCACCGTGCCGGGGTCGAGGAAGGGGCTGGCGATGGCCACGCGCAGGGTCAGCGCGGCGCGGTTGGCGGCGGGCTGGAGGCCGAGCCGCGGGTCGGACAGCTGCACCGTGAACAGCCCGCCGTAGCCCTGCTGCAGCGGGAAGCGGCGGCGTACCTGGGCTTCCAGCTCGGCGCGCGTGGCGGTGTACTCGCTGGTGAAGAAGTTGAAGCCGGCGCGGGCGGGCAGGGCAATGGCGGTGGCGGCGCCGGCCAGGCCGGTCAGCAGCGTGCGGCGGTGCAGGAGGGCGGGGGCGGGACGGGCGGCGAGCGGCATGGCCGCTTCGATTGTGGGGGCTGTGAGCGGTTCCCCGAACGGCGGCGCGTCAGGTCGCCTTGAATGAACCCCGACCGTTCACGCTGAGCCTGTCGAAGCGCGGCACCAGGGCTTCGACAGGCTCAGCCCGAACGGTGCGTGCCGTCTCAATCGTGCAGCGACGAAAGAAACTGTTTCAACTCCGGCGTCTTTGGGCTGCCGAACAGCTCCGCCGGCGGCCCCATCTCGTGCACGCGCCCCTGGTGCATGAAGATCACGCGGTCGCTCACCTTGCGCGCGAAGTTCATCTCGTGCGTGACCATCAGCAGCGTCATGCCCTCGTCGGCCAGCGACTCGACCACGCGCAGCACCTCGCCGACCAGCTCGGGATCGAGCGCGGAGGTGATCTCGTCGCACAGCAGCACGGCCGGCTCCATCGCCAGCGCCCGCGCGATGGCCACGCGCTGCTGCTGGCCGCCGGAAAGCTGGTCGGGCATGGCGTCGAACTTCTCGGCCAGGCCGACGCGGGCCAGCAGCTTCCTCGCCTGCGCCTCGGCCTCGGGCTTCGCGCGCCTCTTCACCAGCGTCGGCGCCAGCATCACGTTGCGCCCGACCGTCAGATGCGGAAAGAGGTTGAAGCTCTGGAAGATCATGCCCACGCGCTGGCGCAGCTCGCGCATGGCGGCGGCGCTCTCGTGCAGCAGCGGCTTGGCGTCCACCGTGAGCGCGCCTTCCTGGAATTCCTCCAGCCCGTTGATACAGCGCAGCAGCGTGCTCTTGCCCGAGCCGCTCTTGCCGATGATGGCGATGACCTCGCCGCGCAGAACCTCCAGGTCGATGCCCTTGAGCACCTGGTTCGCGCCGTAGGACTTCTTCAGCGCGGTGATGCGGACGATGGGCGCACCGGGCTCCACGTGGGTCGGTGCATCAAGGACGGCTGCCACGGGTCTTCCTTTCGAGGTGCCTGGCGTAGAGGCTGACGGGGAAGCACAGCGCGAAGTACATCAGCGCCACGCAGGCGAACACGGTGAAGGGCCGGAAGGTGACGTTGGCGATCATGCTGCCGGCCTTGGTCACCTCGACGAAGCCGATCACCGAGGCCAGCGCCGTGCCCTTGATGACCTGCACCAGGAAACCGACGGTGGGCGCGATGGCGATCCTCACCGCCTGCGGCAGGATGACGTGGCGCAACTGCTCGCCGAAGCCGAGGGCCAGGCTGCCGGAGGCCTCCCACTGTCCCCTGGGGATGGCGGCCACGCAGCCGCGCCAGATCTCGGTGAGGAAGGCGCTGGTGTAGAGCGTCAGCGCCACGGCGGCCGCCGTCCAGGCCGACACGTCCACGCCCAGCAGCGCGATGCCGAAGTAGGCCAGGAAGAGCTGCATCAGCAGCGGCGTGCCCTGGAAGAGCTGCACGTAGCCGGCGATAAGCTTCTCCGTCAGCCGGCCGCCGCGCAGCCGCAGCGCCAGCAGCAGCGCACCGACGATGCCGCCGCCGACGAAGGCAATCAGCGAGAGCACCACCGTCCAGCGCAGCGCCAGCAGCAGGTTGCGCAGGATGTCCCAGAGGGTGAATTCGCCCATGCCGCGCTCACCGGCCGAAGAAGAAGCGCGGCCCCGCCCAGTCGAACAGCCGGCGCACGGCGATCGACAGGCCCAGGTAGACCAGCGTGGCGACGATGAAGGCCTCGAAGGCGCGGAAGTTGCGGCTCTGGATCAGGTTGGCGGCGTAGCTCAAGTCTTCCACCGAGATCTGGCTGCACACGGCCGAGCCGAGCATCACGATGATGATCTGGCTGACCATCGCCGGCCACACCTTCTTCATCGCCGGCGGCAGCACCACGCGCAGGAAGACCTGCGCGCGGTTCAGCGCCAGGCTCACGGCGGCCTCGATCTGCCCCCTGGGCGTGGCTTCGATGCCGGCGCGGACGATCTCGGTGGCGTAGGCGCCCAGGTTGAGCACCATCGCGATGATCGAGGCTGCCTCGGGCGTGAGCTTCACGCCTGCGGCCGGCAGGCCGAAGAAGATGAAGAACAACTGCACGATGAAGGGCGTGTTGCGGATCAGCTCGACGTAGGTGCCGACGATCCACTTCAGCCAGCCCGGCCCCCAGGCGCGGGCCCAGGCGCAGGCCACGCCCACCGCCATGCCGAGCACGGTGGCGATGGCCGTCAGCCCGAGCGTCCAGGCCACGCCCTTGAGCAGCAGGGGCCATTCCGCGAGGACGGCCCAGAAGTCGAAGCTCATCAGACGGGCAGGTCGCCGGCGGGCTTGCCGAGCCACTGCTTCGACAGCTTGTCCAGCGTGCCGTCCTTCTTCGCCGCGGCGATGATCTCGTTGACCTTGGCCTTCAGCGCGTCCTCGCCCTTGGCGATGCCGACGAAGCAGGGGCTGTCTTTGAGCAGCAGCTTGAACTCGGTGTTGATCTGCGGGTTCTTGCGGATCATCTCGGCCGCCACCGCGCCGCTCATCGCGATCACCTGCGTCTGACCGGCCACGTAGGCGGCCACGGTGGCGTTGTTGTCCTCGAAGCGGCGGTAGTCCACGCCGGGCGGGGCGGCCTTGTTCAGCTCCTGGTCCTCCATCGCGCCGCGCGTCACGGCCACCGACTTGCCCACCAGGTCCTTGAAGTCCTTCACCGGCATCGTCTTCTTCGCGAACACGCCCTGGAAGAAGGGCGCGTAGGCCGACGAGAAGTCGATCACCTTCTCGCGCTCGGCGTTCTTGCCCAGCGTGGAGATGACCAGGTCGGCCTTCTTCGTCTGCAGGTAGGGGATGCGGTTGGCGCTGGTCACCGGCACCAGCTCCAGCTTCACGCCCATGCGGCTGGCGATCAGCTTCGCCGCGTCGATGTCCAGGCCCTGCGGCGCCATGTCGGTGCCGACGAAGCCGTAGGGCGGGTAGTCGGTCGGGATGGCGATCTTCAGCGTCTTCGACTTCATGATGTTGTCGAGCGCGTTCTGCGCCTGGGCGGCGCCGGCGGCGGCCAGCGCGGCGGCCGTCAGCAGGCCGCCGGCGAACAGGCGTCGGGGGATCTTCATGGCAAGGCTCCGGGGTCGTTGGAAGAGAATCGCCTGCCTGCAAGCACGAGGCGTGCCACGCCGCTCGCGTGCCACCCGCCGGGTGCCTTGTCGCCAGCGTGGCAGCGCGCCCCGCCCCGTCGTGGCGATGATCGGCGGGTTTGCTCAACCCCCACCCCCGGGAGACACCGCTTGAAAACCCGCATCACCGAACTCTTCGGCATCCAGCACCCCATCATCCAGGGCGGCATGCACCACGTCGGCTATGCCGAGCTGGCCGCGGCCGTGTCCAACGCCGGCGGCCTGGGCATCATCACCGGGCTGACGCAGAAGACGCCCGAGCTGCTGGCCCGCGAGATCGCGCGCTGCCGCGAGATGACGGACAAGCCCTTCGGCGTGAACCTCACCTTCCTGCCCACCTTCGCCAAGCCGCCGTATCCGGAATACATCGCGGCCATCATCGAAGGCGGCGTCAAGGCCGTGGAAACCGCCGGCCGCAGCCCCGAGGAGCACATGCCGCAGCTCAAGGCCGCCGGCATCAAGGTGATCCACAAGTGCACCTCGGTGCGCCACTCGCTCAAGGCCGAGCGCATCGGCTGCGACGCGGTGAGCGTGGACGGCTTCGAGTGCGGCGGCCACCCCGGCGAGGACGACGTGCCTAACTTCATCCTGCTGCCGCGCGCGGCCGAGGAATTGAAGATCCCCTTCGTCGCCTCCGGCGGCATGGCCGACGGCCGCAGCCTGGTGGCGGCGCTGGCGCTGGGCGCCGAGGGCATGAACATGGGCACCCGCTTCATCGCCACGAAGGAGGCGCCGGTGCACGAGAACGTCAAGCAGGCGATCGTCGCCGCCTCGGAGCTGGACACGCGCCTGATCATGCGCGGCCTGCGCAACACCGAGCGCGTGCTGAACAACGCCGGCGTCGAGCGGCTGCTGGAGATCGAGCGCGAGAAGGGCGCGGCGCTGAAGATCGAGGACATCTTCGAGCAGGTGGCCGGCATCTACCCCAAGGTGATGGGCGAGGGCCACATGGAGGCCGGCGCCTGGAGCTGCGGCATGGTGGCCGGGCTGATCCGCGACGTGCCCACCGTAAGGGAGCTGGTCGACCGCACCATGGCCGAGGCCGAGGCCATCATCCGCCAGCGGCTGGAAGGCTTCCTCGGCTGAGGCCGCGGGCGCTCAGCCGCTCAGCGCTTGTCGCCGCCCATGTTCCGCCGGGCACGCTCCAGCGGCGGGCCGAGGTCGGTGTCGACGACGCCGCGTTCGACGTCCTCCAGCGCACGCCGCCCTTTCGTGGACGGCCGCCCGTCGCGCATCTGCTGGCTGTCGCTGGACTGGTCGCGCTCGTGCGGCAGGCGCGGGGCCCGCTGCGTTCCTTCTCCGGACTGCTGCTCGACCTTCGTCCTGCCCCGGTCGTCGGGCGGCGGGTTCCCGCCGGGTGGCGAGGTGTGGGTGGGGCTCATCGCATCGCTTCCTTGGCGTTCGCCCCATGGTGGCGCGGACCCTGCCGCGCGCGGGTAGGACGGTGCGGACCCGGGGCGTAGGCCGCCGGGTGGCCGGCCGCGGGCGTTCGGCGTCGCCCAGGTGACGCCCGGCGGGGCTTCCCCGCATGCCCCGCGGCGGGCCCTCGGCGTACGCTCGGCGTCTTCACGGAGACCGCCCGCAATGCCCATCCCTGCCGAGATCCAGGAACGCCCCCATCACCGCTTCTGGCCCAAGCGCCTGCCCTACCAGATCACGCTGCCCGCCACCTCGCTGTGGCACAACCTGAAGACCTCCGCCGAGCGCTACCCGGACAAGCCGGCGCTGGTGTACTTCGACCGCGTGACCACCTACCGCGAGCTGGCGGCCCAGGTCGATGCGCTGGCCGGCGCGCTGCATGCGCTGGGCGTGCAGCGCGGCGACCGCGTGCTGCTGGACATGCAGAACACGCCGCAGCTCGTGGCCGCGCATTTCGCCATCCTGCGCGCCAACGCGGTGGTGGTGCCGGTCAACCCGATGAACCGGGCCGAGGAACTGAAGCACTACATCAGCGACCCGGACGCGAAGGTCGCCATCACCACCGCCGACCTGGCGCCCGAGCTGGCCAAGGCCAGCGGCGCGCTGCCGCCGGGCGAGCGCCTGGCGCACCTGGTGGTCAGCCAGTTCACCGACGCCTTCGACGCCGCCGCGGCCGACACGCCCGCGATGGCGCTGGCCTGGCGCGACTGGCTGCTGCCGGTGCGGCCCCTGCCGCAGCTCGACGGCGGCGAGGTCCACGCCTGGGCCGATCTGATCGCGCGCAACGCGCCGCCGCCCGAGCACACCGCCGGCGCCGACGACATGGCGCTGCTGCCCTACACCAGCGGCACCACCGGGCTGCCCAAGGGTTGCATCCACCACCACTCCAGCCTGATGCACAACGCCGTGGCGGGCCAGATGTGGGGCTGCGCCAGCGCCGAGACGGTGGTGCTGGCGGTGGTGCCGATGTTCCACATCACCGGCATCGTGAGCATGATGCACACGGCCATCCTCGCCGGCGCCACGCTGGTGCTCATGCCGCGCTGGGACCGCGACGTGGCCGGCCACCTGATCTCGAAGTGGAAGGTCACGAGCTGGACCAACATCCCCACCATGGTCATCGACCTGATGGCGAGCCCGCGCTTCAAGGACTACGACCTGTCCAGCCTGATCTACATCGGCGGCGGCGGGGCGGCCATGCCGCAGGCGGTGGCGCAGCGGCTGCTGGAGGAGTTCGGCCTGGCCTACCAGGAGGGCTACGGCCTCACCGAGACGGCGGCGCCCTCGCACAGCAACCCGCCCGACCACCCCAAGCAGCAGTGCCTGGGCATGCCTTTCATGAGCGTCGACGCGCGCGTGGTGGACCCGGAGACGCTGCAGGAGCTGCCGGTGGGCGAGTCGGGCGAGATCATCATCCACGGACCGCAGGTCTTCCAGGGCTACTGGAAGCGGCCCGACGCGACCGCCGCCGCCTTCATCGAGTTCGAGGGCAAGCGCTTCTTCCGCTCCGGCGACATGGGCCGGATGGACGAGGACGGCTACTTCTTCATCACCGACCGCCTCAAGCGCATGATCAACGCCAGCGGCTTCAAGGTCTGGCCGGCCGAGGTGGAGCTGCTGATGTTCCGGCACCCGGCGATCCAGGAGGCCTGCGTCATCTCGACCAGGGACGCCTACCGCGGCGAGTCGGTGAAGGCGGTGGTGGTGCTGCGCCCCACCCACAAGGACACCACGGCCGAGGACATCGTCGCCTGGTGCCGCGAGAACATGGCGGCCTACAAGGTGCCGCGCCAGGTGCAGTTCGCCGACGCGCTGCCCAAGAGCGGCAGCGGCAAGGTCATGTGGCGGCTGCTGCAGGAGCAGGAGGACGGCTCAGAATAAGGATTTGACGCTATGAATTGCATAGCATTCATCTAGATTGGTGGCGTTGTACGGAAATAGTGCGGAAAAGGGGCGGTGCCTAGGCGGAAATGAAGAAGGCCCCGAAGGGCCTTGCTGGCTGCGCGTTTCTCGATCAGAGGCCGATGCCCCTATAGATCAGACCCAAGTGCCTCAGATCATCGGAGCTGGCCCCCCAGTTGTGGGCGGCCTCCTTGCCCTTGTCGCCGTGCAGACGGAGCGCATGGAACTGGATCGTGCTGAGTTGCTGAATGCGTGCCAGCATGCCGTGGTACATGAGGAAATCGTCGTCGCGCTTGATCTCCAGCAGCCGGACGATGCCATCGGCAATCATGTTGATCTCGTGATTCGTCTCGCTCAGCAGTGCCTGCAGATCGGTAGGCAGCAGCCAGTCGTTATCGCGTTCAGCCATGCTGCCCCCCCTCGCGCCGAGCAACATTGGACACTGCCTGGTGGATGGCGTGCCAACCTTCGTCTCGGTACTGGGCACCCTGGCCCTCGGCAATCGAGTTGATGCGGTTCATGGCACTGCAGGTTGCTTAGCCATGAGCCACCTCCAGCAGGTGAAGATGACCATCGACCGTCATGCCGACTGCGGCGCCGGCCTCCTGCATGCGCTCCACGTCGCGGCGCCACATCTCGGCACAGTCGTCGGCGCACGCCAGCTCTCGCTGGAGACGCTCGACCTCAGCATGAAGTCGCTCGGTCTCCGCTTCCAGTTCGGCGGCGTGGATGCGCAGATGCATCAGTTCCCAAGCATGGAGCTTTCGCACCAATGCTGGGGGAAGTGTGCGGGGTCGCGCGTGGGTAGCCCCTCCCGGGGCGACAATACGGGTAGCCATGATGTGCGGTTCCTTTCGCGAGGTTGCACGTTGCGGTTAGAACGGCTGCAGGATCACTACTCCTGTGGCCGTTCGCTTTGGTGCCTCGGATCACCTGGGCTCACTTTTGAGCCGAGGTCCGCCCCGAGGCGCGGCGATCACTCCTTCTTCGGCGGTTCGGGCTCGTCGTCGATCTTGCGGCGCACCCAGGGAGCACCACCCAGGCGCTTGAGCTTGTCGCGCTGCGCGTCCGAGAGCTTGATGCTGACTGGCGCCGTGGCGGGAGCGCCTGCAACACGAGGCTTGCGCCCCGCTCCGGGCCTTGCGCCGCCAACCGATTTCTTGCTGTCCATGGAGAAATGGTATTCCTATTCATTGTGAAAAGGAATGCCAAATCAGATGCGGCAAACCCTAGGTAGAAGAAGGTTCGCTTCGCCGCCAGCACCATCAGTCGTTTTTCACAGAAGCCCCCGGGACGAACTGACAAAACTGACGAAATCTCGCAGCGCCTCCGGTTACTTCCTGTTGCACTCGCCAGCAGGCGGCGTCATGATGGGCCCAGGAGGTGAGCGATGGCACACGGTGTGGGCGTTCGGCATGAGCCGATCTCGGAAGCGAGGCACAAGCTGCTGCAGGAGTTGGAGTTTCTGATCGGTGGCGAAACCTATAACGCCAGCATCCAGAACTGGGGGCCGGGCGGCGTCTTCTTGGGCGAGGGGCGTCAGTACCGCTATCCCCTGACAGTGGTGAACGGCGACGGCGAGAAGTCCAAGGTGTACGGCCGCCTTGCGCGGGACGCTACGGCCTCGGAAGTGCGTGGTGCCTACTATGGTTTCGGTGCCAACCATCTGCACATCGGCATGGGGCTGCTCAGAGTCATCAAGCACCTTGAGACGCACTACGGCCTTGTCGTGGACAAGGCATCTCGCGAGGAGTAGTGGATGGAAGCGTTCTCGATCTGGCACTGGCTGGTGCTGGCACTGATCGTCTTTGTCATCGTGAAGGCTGTGCGAGCCGGCAAGCGGACGGATAGCCCGGCCTCATCACCGGAGCCTGAGCACATCGCCGTGATTCGAGGCCCTGGCACTTACTCATTCGAGGTCGTCGGCGAGAGCAACTACCAAAGCGCTTTCGACCGGATCTTTGGCGAGAAGGAGGAGGATGGCATTGATGAAGAGGTCATGGCCGAACTCATCCCCGACGACGACAACAAGTACGACCCCAACGCCATCCGCGTAGCCATCAACGGGATGACAGTCGGCTACCTGCCGCGCAAGCTCGCCAAGCAATTCCGCGCCGAACTGGGCAAAAGCGGTCTAGGCAAGCAGCATCGCAGCCTGCACGCACGCGCAAAGGTCAAAGGTGGATGGGACCGTGGCGACGGAGACACAGGGATGTACGGTGTCTGGCTTGATCTTCCCGAAGCTTCGCGTTGATGTGCATCAGAATTCACCACCAATCACGGTATGGCCGCCTTTGCTGAAACCCTTGTCGACGAATGGATGAACCGAGAAGGGTTCTTCACGATTCGCGGACTTCGGCGCGGAGTGCAGGAGATTGATCTGCTCGGCGTCCGACAACTTGAGGGCCGAATCGAGGGTTGGCACGTCGAGGTCCAAGCCAGTATTCGGCCTATTGGCTACATTGCAAGGTGGCTGCCACAGCACATTGACGCTGGCTTGGCGAACGGTCCCGCGGCGGCCGGCCACAGGACACCAGAAATCGTCAAAGAATGTGCCGTTGCATGGGTGGCTCGGAAGTTTGACGCCGACGTAAAGGTGGACATGCGGAACCGCGCTTGGCCCAACTTGACCTGGGATCGCAAGCTGGTGCATGCGGTAGTGCTCTCCCGCCATGAACTACAGTGCATCAGAGAGTGCGGCGTTGCAACCATCAGTCTTCGGCAAGTCATTCAATCACTCCGGCATCCGAGAGCAAACGGCTTGATGGGAGTTGCTGGCACCGATGTCGCCGAGATACTCACATACCTGAACGAACCCGACGCGAGGGATTGCCGTCGGGAGGTATAGCGCCGCAGGGCAGGTTTGAGATCCTGCTATTCGCAACGCCCTGCGGGCGCCAGCAATCATCCCATCCTGTACATCGCCGTCCGGGTGCGCCGGCCCAGCTCGGCAGCAATCTGCTCGGCAGTGCGCCGATCCACGCTCCCCTGCACCGTGATGTTGTTGGTCTGTGCGAAGCCGTTACTTCCTCCCGTTGCTTACCGGCCGGCTGAACCTCCATGCGGCGGCGCCAATCGGCTGCCGCTTCGATGCTGATGAGCCGACGCCGGCCCACCATCATTACGCGCGGGCCTTCGCCCTTGCGCTGGAGTTCGTAGAAGTGGGTTCTACTGAGATCGTGGTCCTTGCAGAACTGCTCGATGGATGTTGCTTGCATGTGCGCCCTCGTGTTTCAAAACGATGGCGCAATCCTCCGTATTTAGGCGGACAGTAGGAAGCCTGTTAGCCGGCACACCTTACGGTCTGCACGCACGGCCTACGGTTTGCCGGCAGAGCGTAGCTTCTTCCATTCGGTGATGTAGTCGCGTGCCGTCCGCCACTTGATTGGCGCAACTTTCCCGGCGATCTCGGACGCTGTGTTGTCACCATGCAGCGTGAGATCCTTGTTTTCATCAAGCCAGCGCATCACGCTTTCCTTGATGGACCGATTCTCTTCGTGACGCGCTTCAGCGCCGCGCTTGGCGACAGCTTGTAAAGAATCTTTCGCCATGGTCGCGACGCCGCGCGCCATGCTCGTTCCCAGCAGCATGAGCGCCTGCCCGTAGGTGAGAATGCAGTTGCCGATATCCCCACGATTGAGATGGTCCTGACATTCGAGCCAGGCGAGCAACGATGCAAGCAGCATGACCTTTGCGATGCCGTCAGAATGGGTATCGCATTGATTGCCAGTGGAAAACAGCAGCCACACTGATTTGGACATCCCCGAAGGCTTTCGCTTGGGAAATTCGTCCTGGCTGTGAATATCCATTAGCTCGGAGATTTGGCCTTGCACATCATCGGGAGGAATCACGCTTAGAAGCGTGATGACGTAGTCGCGACCCTCCTCGAAGTAGCCAAGACATAAGGGCTCTGCCATGTGCCAATACTCTTCGCTTCTCCTTTCCATAATCGCCCGGAATCCGCGTACGCACAGTACATCAGTCGGTTGCTGGTCTTCACTCATAGCGTCCTCACGCCACCTGAAAGAGGTGCCGCGCCAGCCCGTCAGGTTCACGGGGATTCGGGGATCAGCCTAGGCGCGGCAAAACTGTTGGGTCTACAAAATCTTTGTCGTGTTCTAGAGACTTAGTGCAGCCAGCGCGGTCCTTGCATGGTCCCGCGTAAGGTGCCCATAGTGCTTCTCGATCATCGCCACGCTGGTGCCCGATAGTTGCGCCA
Source organism: Xenophilus sp. (assembly GCF_044462705.1). Classification (NCBI taxonomy): domain Bacteria; kingdom Pseudomonadati; phylum Pseudomonadota; class Betaproteobacteria; order Burkholderiales; family Comamonadaceae; genus Xenophilus; species Xenophilus sp. The sequence continues at coordinate 26,450 of NZ_JBIQNC010000012.1, read as the reverse complement.
CCGTGAGGCTGTCCACGCCGGCGTGGATCAGGTCGGTGATGACGCTGTGCCGCACGCTGTACGTGCTGGCCTTGGGCGGCATGCTGGATCGCTGCGCAGCCTGTGTGAACTGGTAGCCCCAGGTGTCACGGCCCCAAGGCCGCCCCTGCGAGTTCGTGAGGATGTGAGCGGTGGGCAGCTTGTCTTTGCATTGCGCGGCGAAGAACTTGGCTGTGGTGTCGGGAAGGTGGATCTTCCGATCCCCGCCGGCCTTGTCCTTGCCCACGGTGAGCACGCCCAGGCGCTTGTCGAACTGTGCGACCGTCAGGGCTGCCATCGCGCCAGGCCGCAGAGGCACCAGGGACAGCGCCCGCAGGAACTCGGCCATGTCCGGGGCCGAGGCTGCAATCAGCTTGCGGCGTTGATCGAGGTCCAAGTACACGTCGCGGCGCTTGTCGGCGTTCTTGGCCGGCGCCAGCTTGGCGCGCCATGCGAAGTTGGACGTGACCAGGCCATCCTTGAACGCGAGGTTGAGCGCGGCCCGGAATGAATTCACGTCGCGGTTCACGGCGCTCGCGGATCGCGCCTTGCCCTTGTTGGGGCCGGTCGGCGTGGGCTTGTCGCGCAGGGCCTTGCGCCATGCTTCGACGTGGGCTGGTGTCAGTTTCGTCAGTTCGATGGACGACAACTTGCGGTCGCTGAGGACGTGGCGGGCGAAGCGGGCCTGAGCGTCATCGGCGGCCTTGTCGCCCTTGGTGTCCCGCAGATGGGCCACGTAGGTCTTGCAGGCGCTGGCCACCGTCACCACGTCGCTGCTGCCACCCTTGCCGAGGTGGTCGAACCACGCCAGGGCGGCCTTGTTGGCGGCGTCATATCGCTGGTGGTCGGGGAGGGTGGAGAAGTCCCCCAGCGCGTGATAGACCTGCTTGCGGGTGCCCTCATCGAAGCTGCGTGCGATCCACGATCCCCCGCTACCCGAAGTCATCTTCCGAAAGCCCAGGTAGTTGCCTTTGCTGACCCGATGCCAATACGGCTCGCGGCGCGGCTTGAGCCGGTTGCGGGCGGTCACGGTGTCGATCTTGGTGGCCATTCCTGAGTACGGAGCAGATACGGAAAACAGTTCCGTACTTTACCGCACAACCACGAACAAAGATCGCGCTCTACAGAGGGAAGATTGGTGCGCTGATGTTCGCCGAAATCCGCGAAAACTGCCCAAGAGCGGCAGCGGCAAGGTCATGTGGCGGCTGCTGCAGGAGGCGGAAGAGGCGCAGCAGAAGGCCTGAGCGGCCGCGGCTTCAGTGCCCGGCCGCCGGCGCGTGCCGCGGCGTGGGGCAGGTGCCGCGGCGCTTGCCGCTGCGCCGCTCGTGCCGCTGCACCGCCCACGCCACCGCGTACATCGCGCCGAACACCGCGGCCAGCATCAGCACGTCGCCCCACCAGGGACGCACGTGGTGGTCGCCGCCCCACAGCGCCTGCACCAGCAGCACCGCCACCAGGTGCGTGCAGAAGACCGACAGCGAGGCCGAGCCCATCGTCTCCAGCCAGGTCATGCGCGGTAGCCGCGCCAGCCAGGCCGGCCCGTAGCGCAGGGCGACGATGCCGATGGCCACCAGGTCCAGCACGCGCAGCGGCGCCAGGCGCCACTTGTCGAACAGCAGCGTGTTCAGCGCGTGGTGGTCGGCAAAGGGCGCCTGTCCGCCGGGCCCGAGGTGGCGCCACAGCAGGCCGGCCGCGGCCACCGCCACCGCTGCCCGCACCCACGGCGCCGGCAGCGCGATCGGCCGCGCGCCGGGCGCCGAGCGGCCCGCGCCCAGCGCCAGGCCGCCGAACCACAGCGCCTGCCAGGCCAGGGTGTCGAAGGAGCCCGTCTCCGCGTACGGCACCGGCACTTTCAGCCAGCCCTGCATCACGGTGGCGTACAGCCAGGGCGTGGCGTCCAGCTGCGCCGCCAGCCAGCCCAGCGCCGACAGCGCCAGCGGCAGCCGCCAGCCGTGGCGGAAGGCCCAGGCCATCACCCACGGGCTCATCAGCATGAAAAGGATGTACATCGGCAGGATGTCCAGCAGGGCAGGCTGGTACACCAGCGCCAGCGCGAAGGCGAAGGCCTCGCGCGGATGGGCCAGGTAGTAGAGGATCAGCTCCCGCGCGCCCGGCGACTGCAGATGCACCTTGAGCGCGAGCGCGGTGATGACGGTGAACAGGAACAGCAGCAGCGCCGCCTGGCTCATGTAAAGCGTGACGGCGCGGCGCCAGAAGGCCTGCTGCATCGCATCGACCCCCTTCGCGTAGCCGATGCGGCCGTACACCAGCCCGCAGACGAAGGCCGACAGCAGCACGAAGCCCTCTGCCGCCGAGACGAAGCCGAAGGGCTGGCCGACCGGGTCGGTGAGCATCGTCGGCACGTGCGTGAGCGTCATCAGCACGAGCATCAGGCCGCGGGCGGCATCGATCTCGTGGTAGCGGCGGGCGGCGGGCAGGGCGGCGGGCGTGGCTGGCGAGGGCAAGAAGAGGGCTCCGGGGTGAGAGAACGACCTGCGTTCGGCGCGCGAGTTCCCACAGCCTGCCAGCGATGCGCGCATGGGGTTGTCGGACCGCGGCGCGAACCGGCCTGCGCGGCAGGTCGCACAATCGTGGTGCAGGCCGCGCCCTTCGTCCGCCGCCAGGAACCGACACGCATGCTTTCTTCTTCCTCGTCCCTTGCCGCCCTGCTGGGCACCGAATTCCCGCTCGTGCAGGCGCCGATGGCCGGCGTGCAGGGCAGCCGCCTGGCCATCGCCGTGAGCGGCGCCGGTGCGCTCGGCTCGCTGCCGTGCGCGATGCTGTCGACGGAGGCGATGCGCAGCGAACTGGCGGCGCTGCGCGACGCGCTGGGCGAGCGGCCCTACAACGTCAACTTCTTCTGCCACCAGGCGCCGGTGCCCGACGCCGCGCGCGAGGCGGCCTGGCGCGAGGCGCTGGCGCCCTTCCTGCGCGAGTTCGGCATCGACCCGGCCGCCATCCCCGCCGGGCCGGGGCGCAACCCCTTCAGCACGGAGGCGGCCGAGGTGCTGGCCGAATTCCGCCCGCGCGTGGTGAGCTTCCATTTCGGCCTGCCCGCGCCCGATCTGCTGGCGCGGGTGAAGGCCTGGGGCGCGGTGGTGCTGGCCTCGGCCACCACGGTGGAGGAGGGCCTGTGGCTGCAGGCGCACGGCGCCGACGCGGTCATCGCCCAGGGGCTGGAGGCCGGCGGGCACCGCGGCCACTTCCTCTCGCACGACCTCACGCGCCAGCCGGGCCTGTTCGCGCTGCTGCCGCAACTTGTGGCGCAACTGCGCGTGCCGGTCATCGCCGCCGGCGGCATCGCCGATGCGCAGGGCGTGGCCGCCGCGATGGCGCTGGGCGCCGCCGGCGTGCAGGTGGGCACCGCCTGGCTGCTGTGCGACGAAGCGACCACCACGCCGCTGCACCGGGCGGCGCTGAAGTCCGAGGCGGCGCGCCACACGGCGCTGACCAACCTGTTCACCGGCCGTGCGGCGCGCGGCATCGTCAACCGGCTGCTGCGCGAGGCCGGCCCGATGAGTGCCGCCGCGCCCGAATTCCCGCTCGCCACCGCCGCCATCGCGCCGCTGCGCGCCAAGGCCGAAGCGCAGGGCAGCGGCGACTTCTCGCCGCTGTGGTCCGGCCAGAACGCCACCGGCTGCCGCGAGGTGCCCGCGGCCGAGCTGGTGCGGGCGCTGGTCCGGGGCTTCGGCCGGGCCGGCTGAGGCGCCGGCTCACAGCCCGTTACGGAACCTGCGGCGCACACGCGCTCCAATGAGAGGCTTTTTGCTCGAGCACGAAAGGAACCGCCCGGATGACTGACCGCGAACCCGACTTCCGCCCCCGCGCCGGGCACCCCGTCGGCCTCTATGCCCTGGTGCTGATCGTGCTGCTGGCCGCGGGCTGGTTCGGCTGGCGCTGGTGGCAGCAGCGCGAGGCGGAAGGCGCCGCGCCGCCGGCCGCCGCCGTGCAGCCGCCGCCGGAGGCCACGCCCGACGCGCCCCCCGCCACGCCGCCCGCCGCCTCGACCGAGCCGCAGAATCAGGTCGACGAGATCGCCCAGCCCGACGCCGACCTGCCCGCACTGGCCGATGCCGACGCGCGCGTGCGCTCCGCGCTGGACGGCCTGCTGGGCGCGAAGAGCGTCGGCACCTTCCTGCAGACCGAGGGCTTCGCGCGCCGTTTCGTCGCCACGGTGGACAACCTGCCGCGCGAGCATGCGCCGGTGCAGGCCTGGCCGGCGCGGCCCACGCCGGGGCGCTTCGCGCTGGCGGGCGAGGGCGAGCAGCGCACCGTCGCACCCGACAACGGCGCGCGCTACACGCCCTTCGTGCTGTTCGCCGAGGGCGTGGACGCCGGCAAGGCGGCGGCCCTCTATGCACGGCTGTACCCGCTGTTCCAGCAGGCCTACGAGGAGCTGGGCTACCCCGGCAAGTACTTCAACGACCGGCTGGTGGCCGTGATCGACCACCTGCTGGCCGCGCCCGAGCCGGCCGAGCCGGTGGCCATCCGCGTGGTGGAGGTCAAGGGCGAGGTGCCCAGCGAGAAGCCCTGGGTGCGCTACGAATACGCCGACCCGAAGCTCGAATCGCTCTCGGCCGGGCAGAAGGCGATGATGCGCGTCGGGCTGGTGAACGAGCGGCGCCTGAAGGCCAAGCTGCGCGAGCTGCGCGGGCACGTGGCCACCGCCAAGGTGGGCAGCGGCGCGCAGGGCGCCCGGCCCTGAGGTCGGCGCCTCACGGCACCGCCCCGCCGCCGACGATGCCGAAGGTGAACGGCACCTCGCGCCACACAGCCTCGGCGCCCGGGGTGGGTCGGAAGCGCCATTGCATGACCGTCTCCAGCGCCGCGCGGTCGAGCCGGGCGAAGCCGCTGGTCTGGTGCAGCTGCGCCTCGCGCGGGCGCCCGTCGGGGCCGGTGAGCACCCGCACCACCACGCGGCCCTGCTCCCTGGCCTGGATCGACGCCGCGGGGTAGGGCGCGCTGGGACGGTGTTCCGCCTCGGCCGGGGCCTCGGCACGGACGGCCGGCGTGGTGCCGGCGCAGCCGGTGGCGAGGGCTGCCGCGGCGAGGCAGATCGGCAGCGGCGCAGGGGCGGATCGCAGGGGCATGATGGGTGCAAGCGGGTGGGCGTCGCGGGCTCGCCAGCATAGCGCCCGCCGCAACGACAATGCGGCCCGCGCGCCGGCCGCGCCTTGCCGTATGACATCCACCGACCCTGTTCCGAACACCCTCATCGACGAAGCCACGCAGGCTTCGCTCGCCCTGCTCGAAGCCAACCTCACGCCGCACGGCATCCTCGCGGCCAGCCGCACCGAGGCCGCGGCGGCGCGCCGCTACACGCGCATCTTCGGGCGCGACGCGGCCATCTGCGTGATGGCGATGTGCGGCAGCGGCGTGCCGTCGCTGGAGCGCGGCGCCGTCGCCAGCCTCGACGCGCTGGCCGCGCAGCAGGCCGCCAACGGCCAGATCCCGAAATACGTCGACCCCGAAGGGCAGGACGCCGACTTCTGGTACCTCGGCTGCATCGACGCCACGCTGTGGTGGCTGATCGCGGTGGACCACGTGCGCCGCCACGGCGACGTCGGCGCGCAGCACTGGGCACGCGAGGCCGCGCTGGCCATCCGCTGGCTGCAGGCGCAGGAGCACCAGCACTTCCGCCTGCTGCAGCAGAACGAGGCCAGCGACTGGGCCGACATCATGCCGCGCTCGGGCTACGTGCTTTACACCAACGCGCTGTGGTTCGAGGTCAAGCGCCGCTTCGGCCTGGACCATGCCGACGAGACGCGCCACCACTTCAACCACCTGTTCAACCCCTTCCAGCGCGACCTGCCCGAATACCACCGCGCCCGCCTGCTGCGCCACTACGCGCGGCGCGGCCGGCGCGACCCCGGCCTGTACCTGAGCTTCGTCAACCTGTCATTCGTCGGCGACGAGGGCGACGTGTTCGGCAACCTGCTGGCGCTGATCGGCGGCCTGGCGGACGAGGCGATGGCGCACCGCATCGTGCGCGCCATCGACGCTGCGCACGCCGCCGAGCCCTGGCCGGTGCGCGTGACGCTGCACCCCATGGCGCCCAGCCACCCGCTCTGGCGCGCCTACATGGGCCGGCACCGGCAGAACCTGGCGCACCAGTATCACAACGGCGGCCTGTGGCCCTTCGTCGGCGGCTTCTGGGTGATGGCGCTGGCCAGGCTGGGCCTGGCCGAGCGCGCCGGGTCGGCGCTGGCGCGGCTGGCCGAGGCGAACGCGCAGGAGGGGTGGCGGTTCACCGAGTGGTTCCATGGGCGCACGCTCGCGCCGATGGGAATGGCGGGGCAGAGCTGGAATGCGGCGACGTTTCTGCTGGCGCGCCGCGCGCTCGAAGGCGCGCCGGCCGGCTGGTGAGGCGCCGTACCATGGGCCTTCCGCCCGCATCGCCTTCACGATGAACGACCTGGCCCTGGCTCCCTCCCTGCCGCTCATGGCGGACCTCCTCGCGCTGGCCGAGTGCCCGCGCGCCGAGGCGTACGTCTGCATCACCGCCCGGCGCGAGCACGGCGTGCGCAGCGCCTGGATCGACCGGCCCACGCTGGCCGTGGTGCTGCGCGGGCGCAAGCGGCTGCACGGCAGCGGCCATGAACTGTCTCTCGCGGCCGGCGACCTGTTCGTGATCGTGCGGCCCTGCCGGCTCGACGCCTTCAACTGGCCGGACGAGCAGGGCGTGTACCTCACGCTCACGCTGCCGCTGTGCGACGAGGTGCTCATCGCCGCCCGCACGCTGTGGGCGCAGCCGGTGGCGCAGGGCGGGCCGGACGTGCTGGCCCTGCCGGCGCAGCGCGTGGCCGTGCAGCTCGGCGCGTGGGCCGATGCGCTGCGCCAGGGCGAGTACGGCCCGGCCCGCGCGGCGCTGGCCGGCTTGCTGGTGCACCTGTGCGCCCTGGGCCACACCGCCATGCTGGCGCCGCCGCCGCCCAGCCTGTCGGCGCGCATCCGCGCCCTGGTGGCCGAGGCGCCGCAGCGCACCTGGCGTTCGGCCGACTTCGAGGCCGAACTGGGCCTGAGCGGCGCCACCCTGCGGCGGCGCCTGGCGGCCGAAGGCACTTCCGTGCTGGACGCGGTCACCGAGGCGCGCCTGGCCTGCGCCATCCACCTGCTCTACACCACGCACTGGCCCGTCAAGACGGTGGCGGCGCGCGTGGGCTACCGCTCCGCGGCGAGCTTCAGCCGCCGCTTCACGCAGCGCTACGGGCTGGAGCCGGGGCAGATCGGCAACGGCTGAGCGGACCGCGCACCGGATTGAGCGGATCGCGCACGGCGGCCGGGGCACGATCGCAGGACCGCGGCGCGCGCCGCATCCATGATCGAGCGATCCCTCCATGACCCTGATGCCCGTTTCCCTGCCCACCGCGCTGCGCCGCAGCGCCGCAGCCCTGTTCACCGGACTCGCGCTGGCCGCTGCCGCGCAGGACGGCCCGCACCGGCAGCAGGTGCCCGGCTACTACCACCAGGCCATCGGCAGCACGCTGCGCGTGACCGCGCTGTTCGACGGCGTCGTGCCGCTGCCGCGCGCGCAGATCAAGGGCCTCGGCGCCGCGCAGGTCGATGCGCTGCTGAAGCGGCGCTACGTGCCTGAAAGTCCGCAAGGCCTGCAGACCTCGATCAACGCGTATCTCGTGCAGGTGGAGGGGCGGCGCGTGCTGGTCGATGCCGGGACGGCCGACTGCTTCGGGCCCGGCCTGGGCCAGGTCGCCGCCAATCTGAAGGCGGCCGGCTTCCGGCCGGAAGACGTCGACGACGTGCTGCTGACGCACGCCCACCCCGACCACCTGTGCGGCGTGCTGGGCGCGGACGGCGCGCGCGCGTTCCCCAACGCGACGCTCTGGCTCGACGATGCCGAGCTGGCGTACTGGGAAGGCCCGGAGGCCGAGCCGCGCACGCCGCAGGCGCTGCGCTTCATCGTCGGCCTGGCGCGGCGCGCGCTGGCGCCCTACCAGGCGGCGGGCCGGCTGCGCACCTTCAGGCCCGGCGACGCGCTGCCCGGCGGCGTCCGGGCGCTGGCCTCGCCCGGCCACACGCCCGGCCACACCTCGTACCTGATCGGCGCTGGCGACGGCCAGCAACTGCTGGTGTGGGGCGACGTGGTGCACTACCACGTCGTGCAGTTCGCACGGCCCGCGGCCAGCTACGAGCCCGACGTGGACCGTGCGCAGGCCGTCGCCTCGCGCCGGCGCCTGCTGGCGCAGGCCGCGCGCGAGGGCTGGTGGGTGGCCGGCGCGCACCTGCCCTTCCCGGGGCTGGGCCACGTGCGCCCCGAGGGGCAGGGCTATGCCTGGGTGCCGGCCGAGTTCTCGCCGCTGCCGCCGGGCCGGCCCTGAGGGGATCAGGGCGCCACGCCGTACGGCGTGAACCGGCTCTGGTTCTCGTCCACGTCCAGCGGCCGGCCGACGAAGGGGAAGGCGCGCTGCGGGCAGTCCGGACGCTCGCAGACCTTGCAGCCCATGCCGATGGGCGTGGCGGCCTCCGGGTCGCGCAGGTCCAGCCCCTTCGCGTAGACCAGCCGCGGCGCGTGCCGGATGTCGCAGCCCAGCCCGATCGAGAACACCCGCCCGGGCGCGCCGTAGCCGCCCGGGCGGCTGGCCACCGTGCGCGCGATCCACAGGTACGAGCGCCCGTCCGGCATGCGTGCCAGCTGCGGGAGGATGCGCCCCGGCTGCGCGAAGGCCTCGTACACGTTCCACAGCGGGCAGGTGCCGCCGGTACGGCTGAAGTGGAAGTGCGTGGCCGACTGCCGCTTGGAGATGTTGCCCGCCCGGTCGACCCGCACGAAGAAGAAGGGCACGCCCGGCGCGCCCGGCCGCTGCAGCGTGCTGAGCCGGTGGCAGACGGTCTCGAAGCCGACGCCGAACTGCTGCCCCAGCAGGTCGATGTCGTAGCGCAGCCGCTCGGCCGCCTGCAGGAACGGCGCATAGGGCAGCAGCAGGGCGCCCGCGAAGTAGTTGGCCAGCCCGACCCGCGCCAGCCGGCGCGAGGGCTCGTCGCCGTGGAAGGGGGGCGCGTCCACCAGCGCGTCGATCAGCCCGGCGTGCTCGATCAGCGCCAGTTGCGTGCCGAGCTGGAACACCTGCTGCGCCGCGTCCAGCGACGCCGACAGCCGCAGCGTGCGCCGCGCCGGATCGAACTGCCGCTTGCCTTCGTGATCGCCCGTGCCGGCCAGCACGCGGACTTTGTGGCGCTGCTGCAGGCGCTGCACCAGCCAGTCGGCCAGCGTGCCGCCTGATGCGCCGGCCTCGGCCGCCAGGGCCTCCGCCTGGCGGTCCACTTCGTCGAAGTGGTTCTGGTGGGCGAAGAAGAAGTCGCGCACCACCTCGAAGGGCATGGCGCGCGGCGCGGCGATGCCGGCGCGGTCGTCGCCCATGCGCAGGGCCATGGTCTCGATCTGCTCCTGCGCCGCGACGGTGCGGCGGTGCAGGGCGATCAGGGCGCGGCCGAGCGCCGGCATCTGCGCGGCCACTTCCTTCAGCTCGGGCAGCGTGACCGGCTCGGGCGCGTCGGCCAGCGCCTCGCGCAGGCCGGCCACCAGGCGGGCTTCCTCGTCCTCGGAGAACTGCTGGATGTCCACGCCCAGGGCGCGGTGGATCCTCAGCAGCACGGCCACCGTGAGTGGCCGCTGGTTCTGCTCCAGTTGGTTCAGGTAGCTCGGTGACAGGCCCAGCGCATGCGCCAGCGCCACCTGCGACAGGCCGCGCTCGGCCCGCAGCTTGCGCAGGCGCACGCCCATGAAGGTCTTCTTCACCGGCGGGCTCCGGCGCAGCCGCGGTGCGTGTAATTCGCAGAATTCGCAATTCGCAGGTTTTTCATTCGCAATCTTTCGCCATTTCAGTCATGGGCGGAGGGGTGGATTTTGCGTAAATTGCGAAGCATGACAACACCCCTGGGAACAGTGGAACTGCGCGAGTTGGTCCTGCCCGCCCACGCGAACCACCACGGCACCCTGTTCGCCGGACAGGGCCTGCTGTGGATGGCCGGGGCCGCCTTCCTGGCGGCGCGCGGCCTGGCGCAGCGCGAGGTCGTGATGGCCGGCGTGACCGGCGTGGACTTCCTCTCGCCCATCCCCGTCGGCAGCCAGCTCGTCCTGCGCGCCTGGGTCAGCCGCGTGGGCCGCAGCTCGATGACCGTGTGCGTCACCGGGCTGGCGGACCAGCCCGGCGTGCCCGCCGAGGAAGTGTTCAAGGGTATCTACGAGATGGTGGCCGTGGACGCCGCCGGCCGCCCCACCTGCATCGACCGCTCCTACCTGGACAAGGAAACGACATGACCATCGCCACCGCCACCGAGACGGCCGCCTTCAGGCCCAAGAAATCCGTCGCCCTGTCGGGCGTCGCCGCCGGCAACACCGCCCTGTGCACCGTCGGCCGCAGCGGCAACGACCTGCACTACCGCGGCTACGACATCCTCGACATCGCCGAGGTGTGCGAGTTCGAGGAGATCGCCCACTTGCTGGTGCACGGCAAGCTGCCCACGCGGGCCGAGCTGCGCGCCTACAAGAACCGGCTGAAGGCCATGCGCGGGCTGCCCGTGAGCGTGAAGGAGGCCCTCGAGAGCCTGCCCGCGGGCGCGCACCCCATGGACGTGATGCGTACCGGCGTCTCGGCCCTGGGCTGCGTGCTGCCGGAGAAGGAGGACCACAACCTGGCCGGCGCGCGCGACATTGCCGACCGCCTGATGGCCTCGCTGGGCTCGATGCTGCTGTACTGGTACCACTGGAGCACGCACGGCAAGCGCATCGAGGTCGAGACCGACGACGACTCCATCGGCGGGCACTTCCTGCACCTGCTGCACGGGCGCAAGCCATCGCAGGCCTGGGTGGGCGCGATGCACACCTCGCTCAACCTCTACGCCGAGCACGAGTTCAACGCCAGCACCTTCACGGCGCGCGTGATCGCCGGCACCGGCAGCGACATGTACTCGTCCATCGCCGGTGCCATCGGCGCGTTGCGCGGGCCCAAGCACGGGGGCGCCAACGAGGTGGCCTTCGAGATCCAGAAGCGCTACGAAAACCCCGACGAGGCCGAGGCCGACATCCGCCGCCGCGTCGAGGCCAAGGAGGTCGTGATCGGCTTCGGCCATCCCGTCTACACGGTGAGCGACCCGCGCAACGTCGTCATCAAGGGCGTGGCCCGGCGGCTGTCGGAGGAGGCCGGCTCCACCAAGATGTTCGACATCGCCGAGCGGCTGGAGTCGGTGATGTGGGAGGTCAAGAAGATGTTTCCCAACCTCGACTGGTTCAGCGCCGTGAGCTACCACATGATGGGCGTGCCGACGGCGATGTTCACGCCGCTGTTCGTCATCGCGCGCACCAGCGGCTGGGCCGCCCACGTGATCGAGCAGCGCGTCGACAACAAGATCATCCGGCCGAGCGCGAACTACACCGGCCCGGATGACCGGAGCTTCGTGCCCATCGACCAGCGCGCCTGATGTCCATCCCTGCCGAGCATTTCTCCCGAGAGCTTTCCATGTCTTCCCCCATCTCCAACATCCGTCCCGACTACGACCAGGTCATCCAGGACATCGTCGACTACGCGCTGAACTACGAAGTCACGTCCGAACTCGCCATCGAGACTGCGCGCCACATCCTCATCGACACGCTCGGCTGCGGGCTGGAGGCGCTGGAATACCCGGCCGCCTGCAAGCTGCTCGGCCCCGTGGTCAAGGGCACCGCCGTGCCCCACGGCGCCAAGGTGCCGGGCACGCAGTTCCAGCTCGATCCGGTGCAGGCCGCCTTCAACATCGGGCTGCTCATCCGCTGGCTGGACTTCAACGACACCTGGCTGGCCGCGGAGTGGGGCCATCCCAGCGACAACCTGGGCGGCATCCTGGCCGTGGCCGACTGGCTCAGCCGCACCGCGGTGGCCGCCGGCAAGCCGCCGTTGACGATGATCGAGGTGCTGCGCGGCATCGTGAAGGCGCACGAGATCCAGGGCGTGATCGCGCTGGAAAATTCCTTCAACAAGGTGGGCCTGGATCACGTGCTGCTGGTCAAGGTCGCCTCCACCGCCGTGGTCGGCAAGCTGCTGGGCCTGACGCGCGACGAGGCGCTGGCCGCCGTGTCGCTGGCGTGGGTCGATGGGCAGAGCCTGCGCACCTACCGTCACGCACCCAACGCGGGCAGCCGCAAGAGCTGGGCGGCGGGCGACGCCACCAGCCGTGCCGTGCGCCTGGCGCTGATCGCGCAGACCGGCGAGATGGGCTGCCCCAGCGCGCTCACGGCCAGGACCTGGGGCTTCTACGACGTGCTGTTCAAGGGCCAGCCGTTCAAGTTCCAGCGCACCTATGGCAGCTACGTGAGCGAGAACGTGCTGTTCAAGATCAGCTTCCCGGCCGAGTTCCACAGCCAGACCGCCGTCGAGGCCGCCGTGACGCTGCACCGGCAGTTGCGTGACGCGGGCAGGAGCATCGACGACATCGAGAAGATCACCATCCGCACGCACGAGGCCTGCATCCGCATCATCGACAAGCAGGGCCCACTTAACAACCCGGCCGACCGCGACCACTGCATCCAGTACATGGTGGCCGTGCCGCTCATCAAGGGCCACCTGACGGCCGCCGACTACGAGGACGAAGCGGCAGCGGACCCGCGCATCGACGCACTGCGCGCGCGCATCCACTGCGTGGAAGACGTGCAGTACACCCGGGACTACCACGACCCCGACAAGCGCAGCATCGCCAACGCGCTCACCGTGCAGTTCAAGGACGGCGGCACGCTGCCCGAAGTGGCCGTCGAATACCCCATCGGCCACAAGCGCCGCCGTGCCGAGGGCATTCCGCTGCTCGAAGCCAAGTTCCGCACCAATCTGGCGCGGCGCTTCCCGAAGAAGCAGCAGGACGCCATCCTCGCCGCCTCGCTCGACGCGCAGGCGCTGGCGGCGATGCCGGTGCACGAGTATGTCGATCTCTATGTGATCTGATGGGCCGCGAGCAAACGCCATGTCCACACGCAAGCAACTCAGGCAACTGGCCGAAGCCCGCCGCGGCGTGCTCGTGCCCGGCGCGTTCAATGCGCTGTCTGCCAAGGTCATCGAAGACCTGGGCTTCGAGGCCATCTACGTCACCGGCGCCGGCGTCACCAACATGTGGTTCGGCCTGCCCGACCAGGGCTTCATGGGCCTGGCCGAGATCGCCGACCACACGGCGCGCATCCGCGATGCGGTGGACCTGCCGCTGATCGTGGACGCCGACACCGGCTTCGGCAATGCGCTGAACGTGCGCCACACGGTGCGCACGCTGGAGCGCGCCGGCGCCGACTGCATCCAGTTCGAGGACCAGGTGGCGCCCAAGCGCTGCGGCCACTTCTCGGGCAAGGAAGTGATCTCCACCGGGGAGGCGGTCGCCAAGATCAAGGCGGCCGTCGATGCGCGGCAGGACGCGGACCTGCTCGTCATGGCCCGCACCGACGCCGCGGCCACGCACGGCTTCGAGGCGGCGGTGGAGCGCGCGCAGCAGTTCGCGGAGGCGGGCGCCGACATCCTCTTCGTCGAGGCGGTGACGAAGGAGGAGGAGGTGCGCGCGCTGCCCCGGCGCCTGGGCAAGCCGCAACTGATGAACATGGTGATCGGCGGGCGCACGCCGATCCTCAACGCGCAGCAGCTCGGCGAACTGGGCTACGGCATCGTGCTGTACGCCAACGCGGCGCTGCAGGGTGCGGTGGCGGGCATGCAGAAGGCGCTGACGGTGCTGCGCGACGAGAAGGAAGTGCGGGAGGACAGCGGCCTGGTGACACCTTTCGCCGAGCGCCAGCGCCTGGTCGGCAAGCCCGCGTGGGACGCGCTGGAGAAGCGCTATACCTGACGCGCCGCCGCCGGCTGCCGGGCCTGCTCGATGAAGGCCCGGAGGTAGTCGGTGCCGAGGTCGGCTTCGCGCGCACCCAGGAAGATCTGCTTGGCGATGCCGCGCGGCCCCAGCCGCACCGGCACGACCGCCATCTTGTCGGCGTATTCCTCCACCAGCCAGCGCGGCAGCGCCGCCACGCCGCGGCCGCTGGCCACCATCTGCAGCATGATGTCCGTGGTCTCGATGGTCTTGTGGCGCTTCGGCGCGATGCCCGCGGGCGAGAGGAAGTCGGTGAAGACGTCCAGCCGTTGCGGCTCCACCGGGTAGGTGATCAGCACCTCCCTGGTGAGCTGCCGGGGCTTCACGTGGGCGGCTCCGGCCAGCGGGTGGCTGCGCGCCACCACCAGCACCTGCTCGTAGTCGAACACCGGCTCGAAATGCAGGCCCGGCTTGAACAGCGGGTCGGGCGTGACCAGCAGGTCGATCTCGTAGCCGAAGAGGGCGCCGATGCCGCCGAACTGGAACTTCTGCTTCACGTCCACGTCGACGTCGGGCCAGGCGGCCAGGTAGGGCGACACCACCTTCAGCAGCCACTGGTAGCAGGGATGGCACTCCATGCCGATGCGCAGGGTGCCGCGCTCGCCTTGCGCGAACTGGCCCAGCCGCTCCTCGGCCAGGTCGAGCTGGGGGATCACGCGGTTGGCCACGGCCAGCAGGTACTGGCCGGCCTGCGTCAGGCGCAGGCTGCGGCCCTCGCGCAGCCAGATGTCGGTGCCCAGTTGCTGCTCCAGCTTGCGCATGCTGTGGCTCAGCGCGGACTGGGTGACGTGCAGCACTTCAGCGGCGGCCGTCAGCGAGCCCTGCCTTTCGACTTCCCTGACCACGGCGAGGTGGATGCGCTCCAGCATGATGAATGAGCAGTGCTCATGGATATGTGAGATAAAACCATTTTACTTCATCGAATCCCCTTCCTAGCATTCGTCCCCTTGTGTATTGACTCCCGCACGGCAGACCGGATGACCACCACCCACAACCTCGGATTCCCCCGCATCGGCGCCAGGCGCGAACTGAAGTTCGCCCTGGAGTCGTACTGGAAGGGCGAGTCCTCCCGCGACGAACTCCAGGCGCTCGGTGCGCAGCTTCGCCAGCGCCACTGGAACGACCAGGCCGGCCTCGACCTCGTGCCCGTGGGCGACTTCTCGTTCTACGACCAGGTGCTGGACATGAGCTTCACGCTCGGCAACCTGCCCGAGCGCGTGCGCGGCTTCCACGGCGACGCGCTGGACAACTACTTCCGCGTGGCGCGCGGCCGTTCCGCGCAGACGGCCGAGGAACACGCCGGCTGCTGCGGCGGCGTGGCGGCCGGCGAGATGACCAAGTGGTTCGACACCAACTACCACTACATCGTCCCGGAGTTCACTGCCGGCACGCAGTTCGCGCTGGACGCCTCGCGCCTGCTCGACCAGATCGCGGAGGCCAGGGCGCAGGGCGTGAAAGCCAAGCCGGTCATCGTGGGCCCCGTCACCTACCTCGCCATCGGCAAGGCCAAGGACGACTCGGACAGGCTCGCGCTGCTGCCGCGGCTCCTGCCCGTGTACGCCGAACTGCTGGACACCCTGGCGGCGCAGGGCGTCGAGTGGGTGCAGGTCGACGAGCCGATCCTCGTCACCGAACTGGGCGCCGACTGGCAGCACGCCTTCAACACCGCGTACCACCAGCTCAAGGGCTGCCGCGTCAAGCTGCTGCTGGCCACCTACTTCGGCCAGTTGCTGGAGAACCAGTACCTGGCCGCCAACCTGCCGGTGGCGGGCCTGCACGTGGACGCGGTCAACGGACGCGACGACGTGCTGCCCCTGCTGGGCATGCTGCCGGCGCACAAGGTGCTGTCGCTGGGCGTCATCAACGGCCGCAACATCTGGAAGACCGACCTGAATGCCGTGCTGGACTGGCTGGAGCCGATCGCCGAGCGCCTGGGCGATCGCCTGTGGATCGCGCCCTCGTGCTCGCTGCTGCACGTGCCGGTGGACCTGGCGAGCGAGCAGAAGCTGGATGCCGAGGTGAAGTCCTGGCTCGCCTTCGCGCTGCAGAAGCTGGACGAACTGAAGGTGCTGGGCCGCGCGCTGCGCGAGGGCCGCGAGGCCGTCGGGGCCGAGCTGGACGCCAACCGGGCCGCGCTCGCGGCGCGCCGCGCCTCGCCGCGCGTGAACAACCCGGCGGTGCAGGCGGCCGTGGCCGGCATCGGCAGCCACCTGGGCCGGCGCGAGAGCGCCTATGCCAGGCGCGCGCCCAAGCAGGCGGCCTTCCTGAAGCTGCCCAAATATCCGACCACCACCATCGGCTCGTTCCCGCAGACGGCGGAGATCCGCCATGCGCGCAGCGAGTTCAAGGCGGGCCGGCTGGACTATCCCGCCTACCAGGCCGCCATGCGGGCCGAGATCGAGCGCAGCGTGCGCGAGCAGGAGAAGCTGGGCCTGGACGTGCTGGTGCACGGCGAGGCCGAGCGCAACGACATGGTCGAGTACTTCGGCGAGCAGCTGGAGGGCTATGCCTTCAGCCAGCTCGGCTGGGTGCAGTCCTACGGCTCGCGCTGCGTGAAGCCGCCGATCCTGTTCGGCGACATCAGCCGCCCGCGGCCGATGACGGTGGAGTGGATCACCTACGCCCAGTCGCTGACGAGCAAGCCGATGAAGGGCATGCTCACCGGCCCCGTCACCATCCTGAACTGGTCCTTCGTGCGCGACGACCAGCCGCGCTCGGCGTCCTGCAAGCAGTTGGCGCTGGCCATCCGCGAGGAGGTGCTGGACCTGGAGAAGGCCGGCGTGCGCGTCATCCAGATCGACGAGGCCGCGCTGCGCGAGGGCCTGCCGCTGCGCAGGTCGCAGTGGAAGGACTACCTGGACTGGGCCGTGGAGTCCTTCCGCATCACCGCCAACGGCGTGCGCGACGAGACGCAGATCCACACCCACATGTGCTACTCGGAGTTCAACGACATCATCGCGTCGATCGCCGACATGGACGCCGACGTGATCACCATCGAGACCTCGCGCTCGGACATGGAGCTGCTCGACGCCTTCGACGACTTCAAGTACCCGAACGAGATCGGGCCCGGCGTGTACGACATCCACTCGCCCAACATCCCGACGCAGGAGCACATCGTGCAGCTGATGAAGAAGGCGGCCGAGCGCGTGCCGGCCGAGCGGCTGTGGGTCAACCCCGACTGCGGCCTGAAGACGCGCCAGTGGCCGGAGGTGATCCCGGCCCTGACCAACATGGTCGAAGCCGCCAGGACGCTGCGCGCCGGCGCCGCCTGACGCCCCCCTTCGGCCGGCAGGCCCTTCCTAGAATGCCTCGCTCCACAGGAACAGGAGACGAGGCATGCAGGAAGACAGCATCGAGTTCGCTTCGCGCGACGGCATCCGCATCCAGACCTGGCGCTGGGTGCCCGAGGGCACGCCGCGGGCGGTGGTCCAGGTGCAGCACGGGCTGGGCGAGCACGGCGGCCGCTACCGCCGCTTCGGCGAGGCGCTGGCCGCGGCGGGCTACCTCGTCTACGCGCCCGACGGCCGGGGCTCGGGCCGCACCGCTGCCGGCCGCTACGGCCACTGGGGGCGGGACGGCTGGCCGGGCTGGGTCGACGACCTGCACCAGCTCAACCGCCGCATCCGCGCCGACCATCCGGGGCTGAAGCTGGCGCTGGTGGGCCACAGCATGGGCTCCTTCGCGACGCAGCAGTACCTGCTGGACCATTCGGCCGAGGTGGACGCGGCCGTGCTGATCGGTTCCAGCGAGCCGTCGGGCATCGTGGATGCGCTGACCGCGCCGGGGCCGGTGGACCTGAGCGCGTTCAACCAGGCCTTCGAGCACCGCACGGGCTTCGAGTGGCTCAGCCGCGACGAGGCGGAAGTCGACAGGTACTGCGCCGATCCGGCCTGCGGCTTCGCGCCCGAGCCCTTCGAGGGCATCGAGACCCTGCGGCGCGCGGCCGATCCGGAGGAACTGGCGAAGATCCGCGGCGGCCTGCCGCTCCTGATCCTCTCGGGCGACGCCGATCCGCTGGCCGCCGGCGGCGCGGCGCTGCAGCTCGTCGCGCAGCGCTACCGCGACGCGGGCCTGCGCGACGTCGAACTGGTGCTGTACCCCCAGGCGCGCCACGAGCTTCTGAACGAGACCAACCGCGAGGAGGTCACGGCGCGCATCGTCGGCTTCCTGGACCGCACCGTCGGCGCCTGAGCGCCGGCGTCGGCTCAGCCCTCCTGCAGTTCCGCCACCGGCACGCAGCTGCAGAACAGGTTGCGGTCGCCGTAGACGTTGTCCACGCGGCCCACGGGCGCCCAGTACTTCGCCTGCTTGAGCGAGGCCAGCGGGAAGCATGCCACCTCGCGCGAGTACGGGTGCGTCCACTCGCCCTCGGCCAGCGCGGCGGCGGTGTGCGGCGCGTTCTTCAGCGGGTTGTCGTCCTTCGGCCAGACGCCTTCCTCGATGCGGCGGATCTCGCCGCGGATGGCGATCATGGCGTCGACGAAGCGGTCCAGCTCGGCCAGCGGCTCGCTCTCGGTGGGCTCGACCATCAGCGTGTTGGCGACCGGGAAGCTCAGCGTCGGCGCGTGGAAGCCGTAGTCGATCAGGCGCTTGGCGACGTCCTCGGCCATCACGCCGCTGGTCTCCTTCAGGCCGCGCAAATCGAGGATGCACTCGTGCGCCACGTGGCCGTTGGGGCTGGCATACAGCGTCGGGTAATGGTCGACCAGCCGTGCGCTGATGTAGTTGGCGTTGAGGATGGCCGTCTCGGTGGCGGCCGTGAGGCCGGTGGCGCCCATCATGCGGATATACATCCAGCTGATCGGCAGCACGGCGGCGTTGCCCAGCGGCGCCGCCGACACGGCGCCGACGGCGGCCGGCTCGCCGGCCGTGGCATGGCCGGGGAGGAAGGGCACCAGGTCCTCCACCACGCACACCGGGCCGACGCCGGGGCCGCCGCCGCCGTGCGGGATGCAGAAGGTCTTGTGCAGGTTCAGGTGGCTCACGTCGCCGCCGAACTCGCCCGGCGCGGCCACGCCGACCAGCGCGTTCATGTTGGCGCCGTCCACGTACACGCGGCCGCCGTGGGCATGGACGATCTCGCACAGCTCCTTCACCCGCGTTTCGAACACGCCGTGGGTGCTGGGGTAGGTGATCATCACGCAGGCCAGGTCGGCGGCGTGCTGCTCGCAGGCGCGCCTCAGGTCGTCGATGTCGACGTTGCCCTGCGCGTCGCAGGCGGTGACGACCACCTGCATGCCGGCCATCTGCGCGCTGGCCGGGTTGGTGCCGTGCGCGGAGGAGGGGATCAGGCACACGTTGCGGTGCGCCTCGCCGCGGCTGGCGTGCCAGGCCTGGATCGCCAGCAGCCCGGCGTACTCGCCCTGCGAGCCGGCGTTGGGCTGCAGGCTGATGCCGGCGTAGCCGGTGGCCTCGCACAGCCAGGCGCGCAACTGCTCGTCGAGCAGCCTGTAGCCCTGCAGCTGCTCGGCCGGCGCGAAGGGGTGCACGTTGGCGAACTCGGGCCAGGTGATGGGGATCATCTCGCTGGTCGCGTTCAGCTTCATGGTGCAGCTGCCCAGCGGGATCATGCTGCGGTCGAGCGAGAGGTCCTTGTCGGACAGCGCGCGGATGTAGCGCAGCATCGCCGTCTCGCTGCGGTGGGTGTTGAACACCGGATGCGTGAGGAAGGCGCTGGTGCGGCGCAGCTCGGCCGGCAGGCGCGGCTGGGCCTCGGCGGCCAGGTCGTCGAAGCGCGGCAGGGCGGCGCCGGCCGGCGCGAACACGGCCCACAGCGCCTCGACGTCGGCGCGGCCGTGGGTCTCGTCCAGCGTGATGCCCAGGTGCTGCTGCAGGCGGCGGCGCAGGTTCATGCCGGCCTGCTGGGCGCGGTCGTAGATGGCCTGCGTGTCCTCGCCGGTCTTCACGGTGAGCGTGTCGAAGGCGGTGTCGTGCACCAGCGCGCGGCCCATCGCTTCCAGCCCGCGCGCCAGCACGTCGGTGAGCAGCACCACGCGCTGCGCGATGCGCGCCAGCCCCTCGGGGCCGTGGTAGACGGCGTACATGCTGGCGATCACGGCCGGCAGCACCTGCGCCGTGCAGATGTTGGAGGTGGCCTTCTCGCGCCGGATGTGCTGCTCGCGCGTCTGCAGCGCCAGGCGGTAGGCGGGCGCGCCGTGCGCGTCCACGCTCACGCCCACCAGGCGGCCGGGCAGCGAGCGCTTGAAAGCGTCGCGGCAGGCCAGGTAGGCCGCATGCGGCCCGCCGGCGCCCATCGGCATGCCGAAGCGCTGGGTGGTGCCGCAGACGATGTCGGCGTCCCACTCGCCGGGCGGGGCGAGCAGGGTGAGCGCCAGCAGGTCGGCCGCCACGCAGAACGCGGCGCCCTTCTCGTGCGCCATGCCCACCAGCGGGCGCAGGTCGTGCACGCGGCCGGTGGTGCCGGGGTACTGCGCCAGCACGCCGAAGAACTCGCCGCTGGCCATCAGGTGCGGCAGCGTCTCGTTCAGCGTGCTGACCTTCACCTCGATGTCCATCGGTGCGGCGCGGGTGCGGATCACCTCGATGGTCTGCGGGTGGCAGTCGCCGGCCACCAGGAAGACGTTGCTTTTGCTCTTCACGCTGCGCTTGGCCAGCGTCATCGCCTCGGCCGCGGCGGTGGCCTCGTCGAGCATCGACGCGTTGGCGATCGCCATGCCGGTGAGGTCGCACACCATGGTCTGGAAGTTGACCAGCGCCTCCATGCGGCCCTGCGAGATCTCGGCCTGGTAGGGCGTGTAGGCGGTGTACCAGGCCGGGTTCTCCAGCACGTTGCGCAGGATGACGCCCGGCGTGTGCGTGCCGTGGTAGCCCTGGCCGATGAAGTTGCGCGCCACCTTGTTCCTCGCGGCGATGGCCTTCAGCTCCGCCAGCGCCTCGGCCTCGGTGGCGGGCGTGGGCAGCTTCATCGCACGGCTGCGGCGGATGGCCGGCGGCACGATGCCGTCGATCAGCTCGGCGCGCGAGGCCGAGCCGACGGCGCGCAGCATCGCCGCCTCGTCGTCGGCCGTGGGGCCGATGTGGCGGGCGGCGAAGGCGTCGGCCCGTTCGAGGGCGGCCAGGGGAGGGAAGGGGGCGGGCATGGTCATGGACGCGGCGGGCAAGGACGGAGGTGGATCAGGACCCTTCGGTGAACTTGACGTAGTCGGGCTCGTCCATGAGCTGGTCGAACTCGGCCATGTCCTTCTCGGCGATGAGCACCTTGAAGAACCAGCCCGCGCCCATCGGGTCGCTGTTGGCGAGCGAGGGGTCGGCGCGCAGCGCCTCGTTCACCTCGACGATCTCGCCGGACACGGGCATGTAGATGTCGGCGGCGGCTTTCACCGACTCGACCACGCCGGCCACCTCGCCCTGCTTGAAGGTCTTGCCCACCTCGGGCAGGTCGACGAAGACCACGTCGCCCAGCGCGTCCTGCGCATGCAGCGTGATGCCCACGGTGGCAGCCTCGTGGTCGGCGATCTCGATCCACTCGTGGTCCTTGGAGTAGTGCACGGTCATGGGAGGGTTCCTGAAGAAAGAAATGGAGGGAAAGCGAAGTATGGGGGCGCTGGCGCGCCCGGATTCAGCCGCGGTGGTAGCGCGCGGGCACGAAGGGCATGGGCGCGACCTCCATCGGCACCGGCTTGCCGCGCACCAGCGCGTCGATGCGGGTGCCCGGCGCGGCCAGGGCCGGCGGCACGTAGCCCATGGCGACAGGCTTGTCGAGGCTGGGGCCCAGCAGGCCGCTGGTGACGCTGCCGACGGCCTCGCCGCCCGGCACGTGCAGCGCCGCCGGCTCGCGCACCGGCACCCGCTCCAGCGCCGCCAGGCCGACGCGCTTGCGCTGCACCGGGATGGTGCCGTCCAACTGCCCCAGCACGCGATCTGCGCCGGGGAAGCCGCCGGCGCGCTCGCCGCCGCTGCGCCGCACCTTCTGGATCGCCCAGGTGAGCGCGGCCTCCACCGGCGTGGTGGTGGCGTCCAGGTCGTTGCCGTACAGGCACAGGCCGGCTTCCAGGCGCAGCGAGTTGCGCGCGCCCAGGCCGATGGGCTGCACCTCGGGCTGCGCCAGCAGCAGGCGCGCCAGGCGCTCGGCATCCTCGGCCTTGACGGAGATCTCGAAGCCGTCCTCCCCGGTGTAGCCGCTGCGGGTGGCGAAGGCCGGCACGCCGCCGATCCGCACCGCGCCGCCGGTCATGAAGACGAAGCGGCCGATGCCGGGCGCGAGGCGCTCCAGCACCGCCGCCGCCTGCGGGCCCTGCAGGGCGAGCAGGGCGTGGCCGGGCATCGGCAGCACCTGGCAGCGGCTGCCGATCTTCTGCTGGATCAGGGCGATGTCGGCCTGCTTGCAGGCGCCGTTGACCACCACGAAGAGGCTGTCATTCCCTTCGTTGAAGAACATCAGGTCGTCCAGGATGCCGCCCTCGTCGTTCAGCAGCAGGCCGTAGCGCTGCTTGCCGGGCGCCAGGCCGATCACGTCGACCGGCATCAGCGTCTCGAGGGCGGCGGCGGCATCGGGGCCGGCCAGCCGCAGCTGGCCCATGTGGGAGATGTCGAACAGTCCCGCGGCGGCACGGGTGTGGCGGTGCTCGGCGATCAGGCCGGCGGGGTACTGCACCGGCATCGAGTAGCCGGCAAAGGGCACCATGCGCGCCCCCAGCTCGACGTGCAGGTCGTACAGCGGGGTCTTCAGCAGGGCGGCGTCGGCGGAAGGGGCAGCGGCCATGAGGGGCTCCAGGGGCGGCAGAAGGGCAGTCCGAATTCCACGACACGCAGGTCGTGGGCCACCCCGGCTGTCCCTGGTGCCTGAGAGATTCGCCTTCCGCGATGGGGGCTTGCTCCTTCGGCGGACGCCATCGGCGGATGCCGCCGGGCGCCTCTCTCCAGCCAGGAAACGCCCGCACGAGGCGGGCGCTGCGTCAGTCCTTTTGCCTGAGCGTTCGGATGTTTCCTGCGCCTTCGGCGGCCCCGCGGGGGGCTCTCTCCTGACCGGCCGGAGTGTAGTGGATCAGTGCACCGTTTCGGCGGGCAGCAGGCGCTCGATGCGTTCGCGGATCGAGGCGGCGCGCTCCTCGCCGGCGGCCAGCGCGATCTCGCCGAGCATCGACTCGGCGACGGCCAGCATCGCCTCGCGGTCGCGCGCCTCGCGCAGCGCCGCACGCAGGCGCTCGGCCCGCGGCGGGTCGCGCCGCACGAACATGCGCTCGCATAGGTCGAACAGGAACATGCGGGTGGTGGCCAGCGAGCGCTTGCCGTCGAAGGCGTCGGCCGCCACGGCCGGGACGGGCACGGGTTCAGGCTCGGGCGTGCGTTGGGGCGGCGGGGCCTCGGGAGCCAGGTAGCCCCGGGCGACCAGTTGCTGCGCGACGCGCTCTGCCTCGTCGCGGCTGCCGCCGAACAGCGCGCCGAAGTCGGTGAGCGAGTGCTGGCCGCCGGCCAGCAGCAGCAGGGCGCGTTCGCGCTGGCTCAGCGAGCGCCGGCCCGGCTGCAATTCGTCGCGCGCCTTGTCGGTTCGGATGAAACGCATGGGAAGCCACCGCCGGAAAAAGGCGGCAGCTTCGCCGGCGGCCGTGACACCCGCGTGAAAACCCTCGGGCCCTACTTGAAGCCCAGCACGTGCGGCAGCCAGGTGGAGAGCTGCGGGACGAAGGTGAGCAGCACCAGCACCACGCCGTGCGCCCACAGGAAGGGCACCAGCTCGCGCACCAGCGCCGTCATCGGCACCTTCGAGACGTTGCAGGTCACGAACAGCAGCCCGCCCACCGGCGGCGTGATCATGCCCAGCGTCAGGTTGACGATGACGATCATGGCGAAGTGCACCGGGTCCACGCCCAGCTTGACGGCCACCGGCGCGAGGATCGGCGCCAGCACCATCACCCCCGGCAGCGGCTCGATGAAGATGCCGAACAGCAGCAGGAAGATGTTCACCACGATCAGGAACATCCACGGCGTGAGGTCCATGCCCACCAGCCACTCGGCCAGTTGCTGCGGGATGCCCTCGATGGTCAGCACCCAGGCGAAGGAGGCCGACAGGCCGATGATGATCAGCACCGAGGCCGACAGCAGCGCCGAGCGGGCCAGGATGTCGGGCAGCGCCTTCCAGGCCAGCGTGCGGTAGACGAACTTGCCGCACACCAGCGCGTAGAACACGGCCACCACGGAGGCTTCGGTCGGCGTGAACCAGCCGGCGCGCATGCCGCCCAGGATGACCACCGGCAGCAGGATGGCAGGCAGCGCCTTCCACGTCGTCAGCAGGATCTCGGAGAGCGGCGGCAGCTGGCCGTCGCCCTTGTAGTTGCGCTGCTTGGAGATGCGGAAGTTGACCACGCACATCGCCACCGCGATCAGGATGCCGGGGATGATGCCGGCCACGAAGAGCTGGCCCACCGACACCGTCTCGTCCTGCAGCGCGTAGATGATCATGATGATCGAGGGCGGGATGATCGGCCCGACGATGGCGGTGGAGGCGGTGAGCGCCGCCGCGTAGGAGCGGTCGTAGCCCGCCTTGTCCATCATGCGGATCAGCATGGCGCCCGGCCCCGCCGCGTCGGCCAGCGCCGAGCCGGAGATGCCCGAGAAGAAGGTCAGCGAGACCACGTTGGTGTAGCCCAGTCCGCCGCGCTTGTGTCCCACGAACTGGCCGGCGAAGCGCAGCAGCACCTCGGTGAGCGAGCCGCCGCTCATCAGCTCGGCCGCCAGGATGAAGAAGGGCACCGCCATCAGCGGGAAGGAGTCGATGCCGGTGAAGGTCTCCTTCAGCAGCACCATCAGCGGGTAGTTCTCCGCCAGGACCAGCGTGGTGGCCGTGGCCAGGCCCAGCGCGAAGGCCACCGGCACGCCGATGGCCAGGTACACGCAGGCGGAGACGATCAGAAGGAAGCTCGGGTCCATCATGGCCGTGTGCTCCTCTACAGGGACGCCGCCGCGTCGGCGTCGAAATGCTCGTCGGAGGCGAACTCGCGCCGCAGCACGTAGCCCTTGACGACCAGCAGGAAGTGCACGATCAGCAGCACGCCGCCGATCGCCATCGCGCTGTAGATGTAGGCGAAGGGGATCTGCGTGACGGCCGTGAGCTGGAACATGGTGCGCTGCATGTACAGCCACCCGTACCAGACCATGAAGCCGAAGAAGGCGAACAGCAGCGCCGCCACCACCGCCCGCATCGCGATGCCGCCGGCGCGGGGCAGGGCGTCCTGCAGGTTCTCGACTGCGATGTGGCCGCCGTAGCGCAGCACCGGCCCGGCGCCCAGGAAGGTCAGCCAGATCATCATGTGGCGCGACACCTCCTCCGCCCATTCGAGCGACTCGTGCGTGGTGTAGCGCATCGTCACGTTGACGAAGATGATGACCGACATGGCGGCCAGCAGCAGGATCAGCGCCCAGCGGTTGACGGTGAGGAAGATGCGCTCGAAGGCTTGCACGGTGTTGTTCTCGATGTGTGCGAGGAAGAGAAAAACGAACCGCCCGGGCGCCAGCGAGGGCGGACCGGGCGGCTCCGCGAAGAGGCCGGGGGCTACTTCACGTCCTGGATCTTCTTGATGTTGTCGGCGCCGAATTCCTTGGCGTAGCCCTCGTAGGCCGTCTTCAGCGCGGCCTGGAAGGCGGGCTTGTCGACGTTCTCGACCACCGACATGCCTTGCGACTTGAGCATGGCGACGCCGTTGGCCTCGTCCTCGTTGACCTTCTTGCGCTGCGCCACGCCGG
The DNA here is from genome assembly GCF_044462705.1 of Xenophilus sp. NCBI lineage: Bacteria > Pseudomonadati > Pseudomonadota > Betaproteobacteria > Burkholderiales > Comamonadaceae > Xenophilus > Xenophilus sp. Next base: position 905 of record NZ_JBIQNC010000012.1, on the reverse strand, counting down.
CCTTCTTCGCCGCCTCGACGAAGACCTTCTTGTCGGCGTCGGAGAGCTTGTTCCACACCTTGGGCGACAGCAGCAGCAGCGCCGGCGAGTACACGTGGCCGGTCAGCGACAGGTGCTTCTGCACCTGCGAGAACTTGGCCGCCAGGATCACCGGGATCGGGTTCTCCTGCCCGTCCACGGTGCCCTGCTGCAGAGCGCCGAACAGCTCGGGGAAGGCCATCGGCGTGGGCAGGATGCCGAAGGCGCGGTAGCCGTCCATGTGGACCTTGTTCTCCATGGTGCGCATCTTCAGGCCCTTGGCGTCCTCGGGCTTGACGATGTCGCGCTTGCTGTTCGTCATGTGGCGGAAGCCGTTCTCCGTCCAGGCCAGGGCGATGATGCCCTTGCTCGGGAACTTGGCCAGGATGTCCTGCCCGATGGGGCCGTCCATCACCTTGCGCGCATGGTCGTAGTCGCGGAAGAGGAAGGGGATGTCGACGATCTTGACCTCGGGCACGAAGTTGCCGACGGGGCCGGTGGAGGTGTTCACCAGATCCTGGGTGCCGAGCTGCACCGCCTCGATCTGCTCGCGCTCGCCGCCCAGCGCCGAGTTGGGGAACTGCTGGCACTTGTAGCGCCCCTGCGTGTTCTTCTCGACCTCGTCGCAGAAGACCTTGGAGCCCACGCCGTAGTGCGATTCCGGCGAGGTGGCGTAGCCGATCTTCAGGGTGGTGGTCTGCGCGTGGGCGGCACCGCCCAGCGCCAGCGCGGCCAGAGCGGCCAGCAAGCGGAATGTCATGAGGTCTCCGGGTATTGGTGTGATGAAAGACAGAGCCCGCGACTATGCCGCAAGCGGCAGCGTCACTGCCTGGGGATTTTCACGGACGTAGGCGCGGATCGCGTCGTCGAAGCTGGCGTCCGCCTGC
>NZ_JBIQNC010000011.1:27172-52307 GCF_044462705.1 Xenophilus sp. | reverse complement strand
GGTCGAGGAACTGCAGGCCGCGGTTGGTGTACTTCTTGGCGATGGAGATCACCAGCCGCAGGTTGGCCTCGATCATCTCCTTCTTGGCCTCGCGCGAGTTGGCCTCGCCCTGGTTCATGCGGCGGTTGATTTCCTTCAGCTCGGTCAGCGGCACCACCACCTGCGCCTGGATGTCGATGAGCTGCTGCTGCAGCTCCTGCACCGGCGGGATGTTGCGCTCCATCACCGCGCTCCAGGACTTGCCGGCGGCGGCCTGCTTCTCGATCCACTTGAGGTTCAGCAGGTTGGAGGCGGCCTTGTTGCCGTTCCTGTCCACGCCCGAGAACTCGGCGACGAACTGCTCCTGCGGGTAGCCGCACTTGTCCACGATGATGCGGCGCAGCTCGCGCTCCTTCTTGCGCACCTCGTCCACCTGCGTGCGCACCATGTCGCACAGCTTCTCGATGGTGCGGGCGGTGAAGCGGATGGTCATCAGCTCTTCCGACAGGGCGTGCTGCGCCTTGACGTAAGCCGGCGTGCCGTAGCCTTCCTTGTCGTAGATCCTGTGGACCTTCTCGAACAGGTCGGCGATGCGGTCGAAGCGCGCGAGCGCCTCGTTCTTCATCTCCTCGAGCTTCTTGGTCAGCGCCTTGGAGCCGCCGTTGCCGTCGTCGTCGTCCTCGGCGTCGAACTCGTCGTAGTCCTCCTCGGCCACGTAGTCGTCGGCCTCGTTGGGGTTGGAGAAGCCGTCCACGATGGTGGAGATGACGACCTTGCCCTCGCGGATCTCGCCGGCCATCTTCAGGATCTCGGCGATGGTCGCGGGCGAGGCGCTGATGGCCTCCATCATGTCCTGCAGGCCGCCCTCGATGCGCTTGGCGATCTCGATCTCGCCCTCGCGCGTGAGCAGCTCCACCGTGCCCATCTCGCGCATGTACATGCGCACCGGGTCGGTGGTGCGGCCGAACTCGCTGTCCACGGTGGACAGGGCGGCCTCGGCTTCCTCTTCCGCCTCTTCCACCGTGGTGGCGGTGGGCGCGGTGTTGTTCAGCAGCAGGGTCTCGGCGTCGGGCGTCTGCTCGTACACGGCCACGCCCAGGTCGCCCAGCATGGCGACCACGACTTCCATCGTCTCGGCATCGACCAGCTTGTCGGGCAGGTGGTCGGAGATCTCGCCCTGCGTCAGGTAGCCGCGCGTCTTGCCCAGCGTGATCAGCGCCTTCAGGCGCTGGCGGCGCTTGGCCATGTCCTCTTCGCTGAGCACGGTCTCGTCGAGGCCGAACTCCTTCATCAAGGCCCGTTCCTTGGCCTTGCTGATCTTCATGCGCAGGGGCTTGGCCTTCTCGGCTGTGGCGGCCTCGGCGGCCGGCGCCGGTTCTTCCTCGGCGAATTCGGCCTCGACGTCGGAGAAGTCCTCCTCGTCGACCTCGGGCTTGCCCTTGGCGGCGTCGGTCTTCGGCTTGCGGCCGCGCTTGGCGCCGCCGGCGGCGGGCTTGGTGGCGCCCTCGGCCTTGGGCGGGCGGCCGGGCTTCTTCTTGGCGGGAGCGGTGGCGGTGGCGGCGTCGGCAACGGCTGCTGCGGCGGCGGCCTTCCTGGTTTCAGCGTCGGGAGTTTTCTTGGTCACGGTCTTGGACTTGGCGGCGGGGGCCGTCTTGGCGGTTCCTGCTGCCGGCCGGGCCGCCGCCTTGGTGGCGGTGGAGGCCGCGGTCCTGGCGGACTTGGCGGCTGGCTTGGCAGCGCTCTTGGCGGGTGACGTGGCTGCTGGCTTCTTGGAACTCGGCATAGAACCTCTCGGAACAAGAAAACGGGCGAACGAACGGAACACGGGCGCCTGAAGCACCGGGCATGCAGGAATGATTCAACTGGGGCCGGAAAGCGCGCACGCAAGCGGCGAGGCCGCGGGCGCACCGTCCGCAGGGCAAGATGGGTGGGCGAACATTTGGTGTGCGGTCCTTGCGGTGATCCTCCCGGGGGTGCCGGGAGGGGCCCTGATCCCTGCTGCTGGGATGCTGCGTCCTGCTTGGACGCCGGGCCGGGCCGGAGGTGCCGCTGTCGCTCTTGCCGGTTGCGAAGCCTTACATTATAGCGCGCTGCAGCGCAAGAGGGGGATTTTCATGGCTGGCGGCGCAGCCGGTGGCGCAGCTCCAGCCGGCGCCGCTCCAGCGCCTTGTAGCGCTCCAGCGCCTGCGGGTCGCTGCCCACCGTGGCCAATACCGCCGTCTGCTCGGCCTTGAGCCGCTCGTCGAGCATGAAGTCCAGCACGTTGCGCAACTCGGCCAGGGCCTCCTCGGCCGGCGCCTCGCCGTCCTCGGCCGTGAACTGCGGCCCGGCGGCCAGCCGCTCGACCAGCGGCTCGAAGGGCTGCCCGCGCAGCCCCTCGCGCAGGGCTGCGAAGGGCTGGATGCCGTGCTCGTGCACCTGGCCGTCCAGCCAGGTGAAGAACTCGCCGTGCGCGCCGGGCAGGGCGCACAGCAGGGCGTGCATCTCGTGCGACAGCGCCTCCCACTCCTGCGGATGGGCCAGCAGCAGGCGTAGCGCCACGTCGGCGCGCGAGGGCGGCTGGCCGCGCCCGCGCAGGGCCGGGGGCGGCGGCGCTGCCCTGCGCTGCGACGAGGAGCCGAACGGCCGCGGGCGCGCGTCGTGCCGATGCCGGTCGTCGGGCGCCGGCGCCGCCGCCGCGGGGCGCGCCCCGCCGGCGCCGGCGGACCAGAGCTGCCCCAGCTCGCGCGCGTCCAGCTGCACCAGCTCGGCCAGTTCGCCCAGCATCTGCCGCTTGAGCGCGCCGTCGGGCAGCGCCGTCCACAGCGGCCGCGCGTTGGCGGCCAGGTGGGCGCGGCCCTCGGCGGTGGCGAGGTCGCAGCCCTCGCGCGCCGACTCGACCAGGAAGCGCGACAGCGGGATCGCCTCGCCGACGAAGCGGGCGAAGGCCTCGGCGCCGTGCTCGCGGATGAAGCTGTCCGGATCGTGCTCGGGCGGCAGGAACAGGAACTTGACGCTGCGCACGTCGGTGGCGAAGGGCAGGGCGGCGTCCAGCGCCTTGCGCGCGGCGCGGCGGCCCGCGTCGTCGCCGTCGAAGCTGAACACCACCGCGTCGGTGAAGCGGAACAGCTTCTGCACGTGGTCCGCGGTGCAGGCCGTGCCCAGCGTGGCCACCGCGTTGGGAAAGCCCAGCTGCGCCAGCGCCACCACGTCCATGTAGCCCTCGGTCACCAGCGCGTAGCCCTTGTCGCGCAGCGCGGCGCGGGCCTCGAACAGGCCGTACAGCTCGCGGCCCTTGCTGAACACCGGCGTTTCGGGCGAGTTCAGGTACTTGGGCTTCTCGTCGCCCAGCACGCGGCCGCCGAAGCCGATGCACTCGCCCTTGACGTTGCGGATCGGGAACATGATCCGGTCGCGGAAGCGGTCGTAGCGCCGGCCTTCCTCCTCCTCGCTCACGATGACCAGGCCGCTCTCGGCCAGCAGCGGGTCGTCGTAGGCGGGGAACACGCTGGCCAGCGCGCGCCAGCCCTCGGGCGCGTAGCCCAGCCCGAAGTCGCGCGCCACCGCGCCCGACAGGCCGCGGCCCTTGAGGTACTCGACGGCGCGGGGCGAGGTCTTCAGGTGCCTGCGGTAGGCCTCGCCGGCCTTCTCCAGTACGTCGGTCAGGGTGGCCTGCTTTTGGCGCGCGGCGGCGGCGCGCTCGCGCTCGGCAGGGCTGGCGTCGTCCTCCGGCACCTGCATGCCGAGCTGGCCGGCCAGGTCCTGCACCGCCTCGCGGAAGCCCATGCCCGTGTGCTCCATCAGGAAGCCGATGGCGTTGCCGTGCGCCCCGCAGCCGAAGCAGTGATAGAACTGCTTGGTCGGGCTGACGGAGAAGGAGGGCGATTTCTCGCCGTGGAAGGGGCACAGCCCCATGAAGTTGGCGCCGCCCTTCTTGAGCTGCACGTAGCGGCCGACGATCTCGACGATGTCGGCGCGGGCGATGAGCTCCTGGATGAAGGTCTGGGGGATCGCCATGGCGGCGCGGGCGGGCAGGCAGAAGGGGCGGTCGATGATACGCAAGGCGCTCCTACGCCGCCGTGCGCGGGCGCGGCGGCATACTGCCGGCCACGATGCCCGACCGCTCCACGCCGACCGATGCGCCCGCGTCCGCCGCGGCCGACGGCGCCACGCTCTGGCGCAACCCGCCCGGCTTCATGTGGCAGGCCGTCAAGGAGTTCCGCGCCAACCAGGGGCTGCTGCTGGCCGGGGCGGTGGCCTACTACGCGCTGCTGTCCATCGTGCCACTGCTGATCCTGAGCGTGATCGCGCTGTCGCACGTGCTGCCGCAGGACCTGCTGCTGTCCACCATCGGCCGCTACCTCGCCTGGCTGCTGCCGGGCCAGTCGGACGCGGTGGTGCACGAGCTGGCGAACTTCCTCGACCACCGCGACCTCATGGGGCCGGTGCTGCTGGTGACGATGGTGTTCTTCAGCTCCCTGGCCTTCACGGTGCTGGAGAGCGCGATGGCGATGATCTTCCACCACCGCAAGGCGACACACGGGCGGCACGTGCTGGTGTCGGTCGTCATGCCCTACCTCTACATCCTGTGCCTGTGCTTCGGGCTGCTGCTGGTCACCCTGGTGTCCGGCGCGCTGCAGCTGATCGGGCAGGAGCAGGTGGAGCTGCTGGGCCGCAGCTGGTCGCTCAGCGGCGTCTCGGGGGTGCTGCTCTACCTGCTGGGGCTGGCGGGCGAGATCTTCATGCTCACCTCCCTCTACCTCGTGATGCCGGTGGGGCGCCTGTCGTTCCGCCACGCGCTGATTGGCGGCGTGACGGCGGCGCTGCTGTGGGAGCTGACGCGCCGTGTGCTGGTCTGGTACTTCTCGACCCTGTCGCAGGTCAACGTGGTCTACGGCTCGCTCACCACGGCGATCGTGGTGCTGCTGAGCTTGGAGATCGCCGCCACGCTGGTGCTGTTCGGCGCCCAGGTGATCGCCCGCCACGAGCGCATGGCGCGGCGCACGCTGGTGAGGAAGGCGTCCCTGTAGCAGCGCTCACCCGGCGGCGGCCGCGGCCCGCCGGAAGCGGCTCGGCGGCGCGCCGGTGCGCTTGCGCATGAGCCGGCGCAGGGCCGTCGCGTCCTCGTAGCCGACCTGGGCCGCGATCTGCTCGATGCTCAGCCGGCTGCCTTCGAGCAGGGCGCGGGCCCGGTGCAGCCGCACCTGCTGCACCAGCGCCAGCGTGCCGTGGCCCGTGGCCGCGCGCACCTGTCGCGAGAGGGTGCGCGGCGACATGGCGAAGGCGCGGGCCAGGGCCGCGACGCCGGGCGGCGTCGGCAGGGCGGCCTCGATATGGGCGCTCAGGCGCCGGATCAGCTCGTGGCCGCCGGCCATCAGCGCCGGCATCACGTAGGGCGCCTGCGCCTGCCGCCCGTCGATCAGTAGCACGCGGCCGACGGCCTCGGCCAGCGGCGCGCCGCAGCGCAGGCGCAGCAGGTGCAGCATCAGGTCGGCCTGCGCGAAGGCGGCGCCGGCCGTGTGCACCGGCCCGTCGCTGCAGACCATGCGGTCCGCATCGACCGTGCAGTCGGGCTCGATGCCGCGCAGCGTGGCGGCCAGCCACCAGGTGGTGGTCACCCGGCGCGCCTTCAGCAGGCCGGCGGCCTGCAGCAGGAACACGGCCGAGCAGCCGGCGGCCACGGCGCCGCCGTTCGCCGCGTGGCGCGCCAGCGCCCGTGCCGCCTGCCGGGCGTCGTCGCCGGCCAGGCGCCGGGCCAGGTCCTCGGCGCGCCGCATGCCCAGGCCCGGCACGACCCACACCGAGCCGTCCCGGCGCGCGGCGGCCGTGCCCTGCCGCGGCAGCGGCGCGGCCTGCACCGTCATGCCGTTGCCCAGCCGCACCGCGCCGCCGCCCGGCGCGACCACGCGCCAGCGCGGCTGTGGCGCGCCCAGGCCCGGGGCCAGCGCGGCGGCCGCGTCGAGCATGTCGAGCGTGGCCGACACGGCGCTGCCGTAGCTGTCGGGCAGCAGCAGCACGGTGAAGTCATGCATGGCTGAAAAAGCTTGAAATGGGATGAATCGGACACTCGAAGTGTAGGGCGCCCCGGCGTTCAATCGGGGCCTTCATTCACGGAGCCCACCCGATGCCTTCCCTCCAGGTCCGCCCGCAGGCGGACGATCCGCTCGACGACTTCGTGCCGCGCCGCATCGCGCTGGACGGCGAGACGAAGACGGTCCACGTCGCGGGCAGCGGCCCGGCCGTGGTCGTGATGGCCGAGATGCCCGGCATCAGCCCCGAGGTGACGCGCTTCGCGCGCTGGGTGCGGGACGCCGGCTTCACGGTCTACATGCCCTCGCTGTTCGGCCGCGACGGCGCGGTGCCCGGCGCGCAGGAGGGCAGGGAGGTGTTCCGGCGGGCCTGCGTCAGCGCCGAGTTCCGCGCGCTGGGCGGCGGACGCGCCAGCCCGGTGACGCACTGGCTGCGCGCGCTGGCGCGGCTGGCGCACGGCGAATGCGGCGGGCCGGGCGTGGGCGCCATCGGCATGTGCTTCACCGGCAACTTCGCGCTCGCCATGATGCTGGAGCCGGCCGTGCTGGCGCCGGTGCTGTCGCAGCCCTCGCTGCCGCTGGACGAGCCCGGCGGCATCGAGATGGCGCCCGACGAGCTGGCTGCGGTGCGCGAGCGCCTGGAGCGGGAGGACCTGACCGTGCGCGCCTACCGCTTCGAGGGCGACCGCTTCTGCCGGGCCGAGCGCTTCGCCGCCTATGCCCAGGCGCTCGGGCCCCGCTTCGTGGCGCGTGTGCTGCCGGACGGCGCGGCGCGCCGCGAGGGGCTCGCGCCCTTCTTCGAGCAGGTGGTCGCTTCCCCGCACAGCGTGGTGACGGCCCACCTGATCGACGAGGCGGGCCAGCCCACGGTGGCCGCGCGCGACGAGATCCTGGCCTTCTTCGCCCGGCGGTTGATGCCGCCGGCCGGCGGGCAGGATTGATCCGTGCCTGCCCGGGCGCTCAGCGCGGCGCCAGGCGGATCGCGCCGTCCAGGCGGATCACCTCGCCGTTGAGCATGTCGTTCTCGATGATGTGCTTCGCCAGCTTGGCGTAGTCCGCCGGCGTCCCCAGCCGCGAGGGGAAGGGCACGCTGGCGGCCAGCGCGTCCTGCACCTCCTGCGGCATGCCGAACAGCATCGGTGTGCCGAAGATGCCGGGGGCGATGGTCATGTTGCGGATGCCGTTCCTGGCCAGGTCGCGGGCGATGGGCAGCGTCATGCCCACCACGCCGCCCTTGGAGGCGCTGTACGCGGCCTGGCCGATCTGGCCGTCGTAGGCCGCGACCGAGGCGGTGGAGATCAGCACCCCGCGCTCGCCGGTGGGCTCGGGCTCGTTCTTCGCCATGGCGTCGGCCGCCAGGCGGATCATGTTGAAGCTGCCCAGCAGGTTCACGCGCAGCGTCTTCTCGAACACGGCCAGCGCGTGCGGGCCGTTCTTTCCCACCGTCTTCTCGGCCGGGGCGATGCCGGCGCAGTTGACCAGCCCCACCAGCTTGCCCAGCGACAGCGCCGCCGCCACTGCCGCCTGGCCGTCGGCTTCCTGGCTCACGTCGCACTTGACGAAGCGGGCGCCGATCTCCTGGGCGACGGCCTCGCCCTTGTCGACCTGCATGTCGGCGATGACCACCTTGCCGCCGGCCGCGGCCAGCATGCGGGCCGTGCCTTCGCCCAGGCCCGAGGCGCCGCCGGTGACGATGAAAACCTTGCCTTCGATCTGCATGGAAGTCTCTCTCTTGCGTGATGGTTTCGATGAAAGAAACGCATCATAGAGAAGCCCTCCCGCAGGCTTCGCCAAAAAAAAGCCCCGTCGCGAGGACGGGGCCTGAATGGATCCGTAGGACCCAAGGAGACAACTTGTCGGTTGTGCAGCCGGCCGGGTGGTGGTCGCCGGGGCCGGCTGGCCGGGATCAGCGCTTGGCCTTGCCGGCGGCCGTCTTGGCGGCGGCGACGGCTTGCGACTGGACGGCGTTGAAGTTGGCTTCGGCCACGTCGGAAGCCTGCTTGACGGCCTTCTGGACGGACTCGAACGCGTTGTTGGCGGCGGCCACGGCGCTCTTCATCAGGGCGACGCCGGTTTCGGAGCCGGCCGGGGCGTTCTTGGCGGCGCTGTCGACCAGGTTCACGAAAGCCTGCTGGGCTTCGGCGGCCTTGACTTCGAAGGCCTTGCTGAATTCGGCGCTGGTGCCTTGGGCGATTTCATACAGGTGACGGCTGTAGGAAGCGGTCTTCTCGGCCAGGGGCTGCAGCAGGCCGGCCTGCAGGGCCAGCAGCTCTTGCGCGTCCTTGGCGCTGAGCACGGCCTGGGCCGTTTCGGCGGCTTCGCTCAGGGCGGCCTTGGAAGCCTGCACGTTCAGTTCGACGATCTTCTCGACGCCTTCGAAGGCCTTGGTGGTCAGGCCGAACAGGATTTCGACGTTGGCCTTTTGGGCGGCGATCAGTTGGTCAGCGGTCAGAGCCATGTTCAATTCTCCAGAGGTAGGTGGATGGGCGCTGCTCTTTTTGTTGCAGTGCAGCATGAATCGAAGTATGGCATCGGGGATTTCCCTCTACAAGTCCTTTTTGTTGCATTGCAGCAAGATTAGAGGCGCCTGCCTAACGCCGGGGCCTAACACGCCGGGGCGACAGGGCGGCCGCCGGCGCCTGGGCAGAATCGGCCGCATGAGCGCATCACGACCCACGCCGCAGGCCCGCGGGAGCTACCCCGTCTTCCGCACCATCACCACCCGCTGGATGGACAACGACCTGTACGGGCACGTCAACAACGTCGTCTACTACAGCTGGTTCGACACGGCGGTCAACGCCTACCTGATCGAGCAGGGCGCGCTGGACATCCACCACGGCGCCACGGTGGGCTTCGTGGTGGAGACGCAGTGCAATTACTTCGCGCCGCTGGCCTTCCCGCAGACCGTGGAAGCGGGCATCCGCGTGGCTGAGGCCGGACGTTCCAGCGTGCGCTACGAGGTCGGCCTGTTCGCCGCCGGCGCGCCGCAGGCGGCGGCGCAGGGGCATTTCGTCCATGTGTACGTGGACCGCGCCACGCAGCGCCCCGTGCCCCTGCCGGATGCGCTGCGGCGCGTCGTACAGGCACTCACATCTTCTTCATCGCCTTGATGTCGGCCTTGCCCTTGGCCTCCACGGCCTTGGCTTCCTTCTGGCAGGCGTTCTTGGCGTCGCCCTGCATGTCGTCGCACTTCTCCTTGGCGACCTCGTAGTCGGCCTTGACCTTCTCCTCGGCGACCTTGCGGGCGTGCGAGTCGCTGGGCTTGTATTGCTGCTCCAGCTCGGCCTTGGCCACGTTCTCCTGGCCCTTGGCCTGCTTCTCGCACACGTCCTTGGCGTTGTCCTTGAGCGTGTCGCACTGGGCCTTGGCCGACTTGTAGTCGGCCTCGATCTTGTCCTTGGCGGCCTTGTATTCCTCGCGCGTCATGGCGTTCGCGGCCTGCGTGCCGGCGAAGCAGACGGAGGCGATGGCCATCATGAGCAGGTGCTGTCTCGTGGTCATGGTCGGCGTCCTCCTTGCGTTCAGTACTTCTCGAACCACAGGGCGGCGGGCGTGCGGCCCTCGGCGTTTTCCCATTCCTTGACCTGCTTCTCGGCCTCGTCGCGGCTGATGCCGTGGCGTTCCTGGATCTTGCCCAGGAGCTGGTCGCGCTTGCCGGCGACGACGTCGAAGTCGTCGTCCGTCAGCTTGCCCCACTGCTCCTTGATCTTGCCCTTGAGCTGCTTCCAGTTGCCTTCGATGGTGTCCTTGTTCATGCCGAACTCCTTTGCTTGAAACATCCGGCGGTCTATGCGCTGCGCCCCGTTGCGCAGGGCGCCTTGCCGCCGTGGGATCCAGTCTGGTGTGCGGGCGAAAACGGGCCGGTAGGACGCCCCGGCGAGGCCCCGTAGGCGCGGGCCGACGGGCTTCGTGATAATGGCTGCGACACCCCTTTTCGCCCGAGACAACGCCCGAGCCGCCCGGCGGCGCCGCACCATGATCATCACCAGCCTCCTGGACACCGACCTGTACAAGTTCACGATGATGCAGGTGGTGCTGCACCACTTCCCGGGCGCCAAGGTGGAGTACCGCTTCAAGTGCCGCAACCCCGGCATCAACCTGGCGCGCTTCGCCTCCGAGATCCGCGAGGAGGTGCGCGGGCTGTGCCAGCTGCGCTTCAAGGAGGCTGAGCTCTCCTACCTGCGCTCCATGCGCTTCATCAAGAGCGACTTCGTCGACTTCCTGGGCCTGTTCCAGCTCAACGAGAAGTACATCGACATCGTTCCCCAGGCCAGCGGCGAGCTGGAGATCAGCATCCGCGGCCCCTGGCTGCACACCATCCTGTTCGAGATCCCGGTGCTGGCGATCGTCAACGAGGTGTACTTCCGCAACACGCAGCCGCAGCCCGACCTGGCCGAGGGCCGCCGGCGGCTGGAGGCCAAGATCGAGCAGCTCCAGGGCGAGGGGCTGGAGGACCTGAAGATCGCCGACTACGGCACGCGCCGGCGCTTCTCCAAGGAGTGGCACGAGGAGGTGCTGCGCACCCTGGCCGCGCGCCTGGGCGCGGTGACGCCGGGCGCGTCCCCCACCGAGCGCCAGCCGCAGCTGGCCGGCACCAGCAACGTGCTCTACGCCATGAAGCTGGGCCTGATCCCCCTCGGCACGATGGCGCACGAGTACCTGCAGGCCTGCCAGGCGCTGGGGCCGCGGCTGCGCGACAGCCAGACCTACGGCTTCGAGATGTGGGCGCGCGAGTACCGCGGCGATCTGGGCATCACGCTGTCGGACGTGTACGGCATGGACGCCTTCCTGCGCGACTACGACCTGTACTTCTGCAAGCTGTTCGACGGCGCGCGCCACGACAGCGGCGATCCGTTCCAGTGGGGCGAGCGCATGATCGCCCACTACATCGCCAACCGGGTGGACCCGCGCACCAAGACGCTGATCTTCAGCGACAGCCTGACCATGCCGCGCACCATCGAGCTGTACCGGCAGTTCCGCGGCCGCTGCATCCTGGCCTTCGGCATCGGCACCAACCTGACCAACGACCTGGGCTACGAGCCGCTGCAGATCGTGATCAAGATGATCCGCTGCAACGGCCAGCCGGTGGCCAAGCTGTCGGACACGCCGTCCAAGAACATGTGCGAGGACGAGAAGTACCTGGCCTACCTGCGCCAGGTGTTCCAGATCGAGCAGCCCGCCGCATGAAGGCGGCGGCCACCCTGGCGGCCGGCCTGGCCGCGCTGCTGCTGCCCGCCGCCGCCGGCGCCGCCGAGATCGACGGCGCGGCCCTGTCGCCGCTGTGGGCCGTGCCCTTCGCCGGCATCCTGCTGTCGATCGCGCTGCTGCCGATGCTGGCGCCGGGCTTCTGGCACCACCACTTCGGCAAGGTGGCGGCCGCCTGGTCGCTGGCCTTCCTGCTGCCCTTCGCCGCGGCGTTCGGCCCGGCCGCCACCGGCAGCCAGTTCGTGCATGCGCTGGTGGGCGAGTACATCCCCTTCATCCTGCTGCTGACGGCGCTGTTCACCGTGGCCGGCGGCATCCACATCCGCGGCAACCTGCACGGCTCGCCGGGGCTGAACACCGTCATCCTCGCCATCGGCGCGGTGCTGGCCAGCGTGATGGGCACGACCGGCGCCTCGATGCTGCTGATCCGCCCGCTGATCCGCGCCAACGACAACCGGCGGCATCGGGTGCATGTGGTCGTGTTCTTCATCTTCATCGTGTCGAACGTCGGCGGCTCGCTCACGCCGCTGGGCGATCCGCCGCTGTTCCTGGGCTTCCTCAAGGGCGTGGATTTCTTCTGGACGACGATCCACCTGCTGCCCGACACGCTGTTCATGCTGGCCGCGCTGCTGGCCGGCTTCTATGCGCTGGACCGCTTCTACTACCGGAACGAGGGCGTGATGCCGCTGGACCCGACGCCCGACACGCGCGGCGTCGTCTTCGAGGGCGCAGCCAACTTCTGGCTGCTGGCCGCCATCGTGGGGCTGGTGCTGATGAGCGGGGTATGGCAGTCGACCGTGGCCTTCGACGTCTTCGGCACGCCGGTCGGCCTGCCGGGCCTGGTGCGCGACGCCGGCCTCATCGCCGTGACGCTGGCGTCGCTCAGGATCACGCGCCGCGAGGTGCACGAGGCCAACCAGTTCGGCTGGGAGCCGATGCTGGAGGTCGCCAAGCTCTTCGCCGGCATCTTCCTGACCATCGTGCCGGTGATCGCTATGCTCAAGGCCGGCACCGAGGGGCCCTTCGGCGCCATCGTCGCCGCCGTCACGCGGCCCGACGGCCAGCCCAGCCCGGCGGCGTACTTCTGGGCCACGGGCGCGCTCAGCTCCTTCCTGGACAACGCGCCGACCTACCTGGTCTTCTTCAACACCGCCGGGGGCGACGCCGCCACGCTGATGACCACCCATGCCGCCACGCTGGCCGCCATCTCGGCCGGCGCGGTGTTCATGGGCGCCAACAGCTACATCGGCAACGCGCCCAACCTGATGGTCAAGGCCATCGCCGAGAGCCGCGGCGTGCGCATGCCCAGCTTCTTCGGCTACATGGCCTGGTCGTGCGGCATCCTGCTGCCGCTGTTCGTCATCGCCACTTTCATCTTCTTCCGCTGAGGTTCATGTCCATGAGCAAGCCCAAGGTCCTGGTTGCCCGCGCCGTCTTTCCCGAGGCCGTCGCGCGGCTGGAGGAACATTTCGAGGTCGAGACCAATCCCGACGATGCGCTGTGGAGCAAGGCGCAGCTCATCGGGAAGCTGCAGGGCAAGGCGGGCGTCTTCACCACCGGCAGCGAGCGCATCGACGCCGAGGTGCTCGACGCCTGCCCCGGCCTGAAGATCTGCGCCAACATGGCCGTGGGCTACAACAACTTCGACGTGCCGGCCATGACCGCGCGCGGCGTGCTCGCCACCAACGCGCCGGACGTGCTGACCGAGACCACCGCGGACTTCGGCTTCGCGCTGCTGATGGCCACCGCCCGCCGCATCACCGAGAGCGAGCATTTCCTGCGCGCCGGGAAGTGGACCAAATGGTCCTACGACATGTTCGCCGGCGGCGAGGTGCACGGCAGCACGCTGGGCATCATCGGCATGGGCCGCATCGGGCAGGGCATCGCCAAGCGCGGCGCGCACGGCTTCGGCATGAAGGTGCTCTACTACAACCGCTCGCGCCTCGCGCCCGCGATGGAGGCCGAGTGCAAGGCCGGCTACGTCGGCAAGGAAGAGCTGCTGAAGACCGCCGACCACGTGGTGCTGGTGGTGCCGTACACGCCCGAATCGCACCACACCATCGGCGCGGCCGAGCTGGCGCTGATGAAGCCGACCGCCACGCTGATCAACATCGCGCGCGGCGGCATCGTCGACGACGCGGCGCTCGCCGCGGCGCTGCGCGAGAAGCGCATCGCCGCCGCCGGGCTCGACGTGTTCGAGGGCGAGCCCCAGGTGCATCCCGACCTGCTGGCCGTGCCCAACGTGGTGCTCACCCCGCACATCGCCAGCGCCACGGTGCCGACGCGGCGCGCGATGGCCGACCTGGCGGTGGACAACCTGATCGGCTACCTGGTGCACGGCCAGCCGAAGACGCCGCTGAACCCGGAGGTGGTGAAGGCCTGATGGACACGCTCCCCCTGGAGACCTGGCTGCTGCTGGCGCTGGCGGCGGTCAACCTCGTTCTGCTGCTGTGGCTGCTGCTGCGCCGCCCGCCGCCGCCCGACGGCGCGGTGCTGTCCTCCGTGGTCGGCGCGGCCGCCGACAAGTCCGAGCGCAGCCTGCGCCAGGAGCTCGCCGAGTCCGCCCGCGCAACGCGCCAGGAAAGCGCGCAGCAGCTCGCCACCTTCCAGCAGACGCTGCTGGCCCAGGGCGCGGAGACGGCGCGCACGCAGAACGCGCAGATCGACGCCTTCGCCCAGCAACTGGCGCGCATGCAGGGCTCGCTGGGCGAGACGCTCAACACCCAGCTCCACGGCCTGACCGAATCCAACGCGCGCCGGCTGGCCGAGGTGCGCGCCACCACCGAGCAGCTGGCGCAGACGCTCAACACCCAGCTGCAGGCGCTGAGCGAGACCAACGCGCGCCGCATGGCCGAGGTGCGCGCGACGATGGAGCAGCAGCTCGCGCAACTGCAGGCCAGCAACGCCACCAAGCTGGACGAGATGCGCCAGGTGGTGGACGAGAAGCTGCAGACCACGCTGGAGGCGCGCCTGGGCGAGAGCTTCAAGCAGGTGGCCGAGCGGCTGGAGCAGGTCTACAAGGGCCTGGGCGAGATGCAGACGCTGGCGCAGGGCGTGGGCGACCTCAAGCACCTGCTGACCAACGTGAAGACGCGCGGCATGTTCGGCGAGGCGCAGCTCGGCGCGCTGCTGGAGCAGGTGCTCTCGCCCGAGCAGTACGCCGCGCAGGTGGCCACGCGCCCGGACCTGCGGCATGCGGTGGACTTCGCCATCCGCCTGCCGGGCCGCGCCGAGGACGGGCAGCCGGTCTGGCTGCCGATCGACGCCAAGTTCCCCAACGAGGACTACGAGCGCCTGCTGGACGCCCAGCAGCGAGCCGACGCGTTCGCGGCGGAGGCGGCGGCCAAGGCGCTGGAGACACGCATCCGCCTGGAGGCGCGCGGCATCCGCGAGAAGTACGTCGAGCCGCCGCACACCACCGACTTCGCCATCCTGTTCCTGCCCACCGAGGGCCTGTACGCCGAGGTGCTGCGCCGGCCGGGCCTGGTGGAGGCGCTGCAGCGCGAGCACCGCGTCACGCTGGCCGGGCCGACCACGCTGCTGGCCATGCTCAACAGCCTCCAGATGGGCTTCCGCACGCTGGCGCTGGAAAAGCGCAGCAGCGAGGTCTGGCAGGTGCTGGGCGCGGTGAAGACCGAGTTCATGAAGTTCGGCGAGGTGCTGGACAAGGTGAAGAAGCAGACGCAGACCGTGCTCAACACGCTGGACCAGACGCAGACCCGCACCAACGTGCTGACGCGCCGGCTGCGCAGCGTCGAGGCGCTGCCCGATGCGCAGGCCCAGGCGCTGCTGCCCGGCCTGGACGCGGCGGCCGGCGGGGCGGACGACGAGGGCGGCGCTTGAACTGTGTGCGCTCGTCATGAACGGCGCCGAGCTGCTGCGCCTCATCGCTGCGCAGGTGTGCCTGCACGCCACCATGGCCGGCATGCGCCTGGCGACGCCGCTGCTGGCGCTGCAGCAGGGCCACAGCGCCGCCGCGGTGGGCGTGCTGATCGCGCTGTTCGCGCTCACGCAGGTGTTCCTGGCGCTGCCGGCCGGCCGCTTCGCCGACCGGCACGGCTTCAAGCGGCCGCTGCGGCTGTCGGTGATCGCGGCCGTGGCGGGGCCGGCGATGGCTGTTGCCTGGCCGCACTTCGGGGTGCTGTGCGTGGCCGCGCTGCTCACCGGCGGCGCCACCGGCGCGACGGTGATCGCGCTGCAACGCCACGTCGGCCGCGCCGCGCACGGGCCGGCGCAGCTCAAGCGCGTGTTCAGCTGGCTGGCCATCGCGCCGGCGGTGGCCAACTTCCTCGGCCCCTTCGCCGCCGGGCTGCTCATCGACCACGCGAGCGCGCCCTTCGGCGGGCAGGCGGCCGATCCGCTGGCCTTCCGCCTGTGCTTCGTGCTGCTGGCGCTGCTGCCGGTGGCCTGCTGGCTGCTGGTGCGCCGCGCGCAGGAGCCGGCGCCCACGCCGCCGCCCGCGGGCCAGGCGCCCACGCGCGCCTGGGACCTGCTGCACGCGCCGATGTTCCGCCGGCTGCTGTTCGTCAACTGGCTGCAGTCCTCCAGCTGGGACGTGCACGCCTTCGTGCTGCCGGTGCTGGGCCACGAGCGCGGGCTGGGCGCCTCGGCCATCGGCGCCATCCTCGGCGCCTTCGCCGTGGCCGCCGCGCTGGTGCGCGTGCTGCTGCCGCTGTTGGCGGCGCGCGCGACCGAGCGCAGCGTCATCCTCGTCTCCACCGCCGTCACGGTGCTGGTGTTCGCGGTCTACCCGCTGCTGCACTCGCCGTGGACGATGGCGGCCTGCTCCGTGGGGCTGGGCTTCGCGCTCGGCGCGGTGCAGCCGATGGTGATGAGCATGCTGCACCAGATCACCCCGCACGATCGCCACGGCGAGGCGCTGGGGCTGCGGCTGATGACCATCAACGCGTCGAGCGTGGCCATGCCGATGCTGTTCGGCTCGCTGGGCGCGCTGATCGGGATCGGCGGCGTGTTCTGGGTGATCGGCGCGGTGGTGGCGCTGGGCATGCCGGTGGTGCGAGGGTTGAAGACGCCGCAAGGTAGGCACTGATTCATCGACATGCCGGGCCGCTATGCTCGGCCGGTTCCATTGAAGGGGAGTGAACGACGATGCGACGCTTCGAACTGGTCGAGGGCAACTCCAGCAAGTTCTGGGAGGTGGAGCAGGCAGGCAGCGACCTGAACATCCGCTGGGGCCGCATCGGCACCGCGGGCCAGAGCCAGACCAAGCCTTTCGCCGACGAGGCCAAGGCCGCGGCTGCGCTGACCAAGCTGGTGAGCGAGAAGGCCGGCAAGGGCTACAAGGAGGCGGGCGTGGCGGCCGGCGCCGCCATCGGCAGGACCGAGGCCAAGCCCCAGGCCGCCGCAGCCGCGCCGGTGCCCGCAGCCGCATCGGCAGCGCCGGTCGCCGCGTCCGCACCGCCTGCCGCCGCCGAGAGCCTCGACAGCCAGTGCGACCGCGTGTTCGAGGCGGTGCGCGCCGAGATCGCGGGCGGCGCGCTCAAGCTGGGCGACAAGCTCTCCGCCGCCGTGCTCAAGCGCCAGCATGATGTGAGCGAGCAGGGCGCGGCGATGGCTTTCGAACGGCTCAGGAACAGCGGCCTGCTGTACGGCTGGGGCGGCACGGCACAGGTGCAGGACAAGGCCCAGGCCCTCGCGCTGGCGTTGGGCGAGCAGGCGCAGTCGGCCGTCGCCAGCGCCGTGCCGGCCGCGCCGGCGGCCGAAGGCACGCCGCCGTGGCTGGCGCAGGGCGAGCCGCTGCGGCTGACGGAGACCGTCCGCGCCGCCGCCTACGCCACGCGCCGCCACCCGCAGCCCGTCACGCCGCGCAGCGTGGCCGCCGCCTGGCATCTGGCGCGCTCGAAGACGGAGCTGAGCGTCGACGTCAGCGCGACGGACGCCGCGCTGCGCCCCGCGCTGCAGCGCATGCTGGACCGCACGGCGCTGGCCGAGCCTGCCGCGGACGCGGAGGCCGACACGCTGCTGCTCGCGCTGGCGCTGGGCACCACCGGCTACTACGGCGAGAGCGAACCCGGCGCCGCCATCGTCGACTACCTGGTGGCGCAGTACGGCCTGCCGGGCGCGGTGGACGTGTTCCTGGCCGCCCAGCGCGTGCAGGTCGACACCACCTACGACCGCAACGCCAAGGCCCGCAAGAGCGGCTTCACCGCCGCCGTCAGCCGCCCCATGAGCAACGGCTGGCGCGGCCCGCTGGGGCAGGGCGAGGAGGCGCTGCGCAAGCACCTGGCCGCCGCGCCCGAGGCCGTGTGGCAGGACTGCGCCGACCGCATCGAGGCGGCGCTGCCGTCGCTGCACGCCAGCCGCCAGCCGGTCGTCGCGCTGCTGCTGCCCGACCGGCCGCAACTGTCGGACGCGCTGGCGCTGCGGCTGGCCGGCGAGAAGGACACGCCGGACACGGTGCACTGGCTGCTGCTCACCGCCAACGACCCCGCCGCCCTCGCGGCGGCGGCGAAGGTGCGCCTGAGCTATTCCAGCGGCTTCTGGGGCTACGCCCGGATGGCGGCCACCGCGCTCGTCGAACGGGGCACGGCTGCGGTCGACGTGCTGGAGCGCGGCGCCGCGCAGGACGAGGCCGGCGAGGCGCTGGCCGCCATCGGCACGCCCGAGGCGGTGGCGGCGCTGGCCCGGGTGGCGAGCACGTCGAAGGCGGCGCTCGCGCGCCTGTCGCTGGCGGTGGACCGCTGGCCGCAGGCGGCGATCGTGGCGCTGTCGAAGCTGGTCGCGGCCGGCGGCAAGGACGCCGGCCTGCTCACGCCCAGCCTGACGCGCCTGCTGCGCGCGCACGGCGGCCTGGTCGACGGCCTGCGGCCCTGGCTCGATGCCGGCGCGCAGGGCGCCATCGACCGGCAACTGGCCCTGCTGTCCGGCCCGGCCGAGGTGGCCGGGGCGGACGAACTGCCCGGCGTGCTGGCCTCGCCGCCCTGGCTGGCCAAGGTGCAGAAGAAGGCCGCGGGCGTGCTCGCGCTGGAGCCGCTGCCGCTGGCGCCGGTGGAGCAGTGGGCGCCGGGCGAACGTGAGGCGGCCCTGCGCCTGAACCAGTGGCAGCAGCAGCGCCACGACAAGGCGGCCAAGGACGTGCTGGCGCTCATCGACGAACTGGGCTTCGACGACCGCAAGAAGTACTTCGGCGCCATCGGCGAGGCGGCGGCCGCCGCCATCCGCCGGCGCGACGCGCAGGGCCTGGTCGATGCCTGGCATGCGATGGTGGCCGAGCGCAAGAAGGAGCGCTACTACTGGTTCTGGTTCGACGCGCAGTACGTGCCCGTGCTGCCGCCGGACGTGGCCGTGCCGTTCTGGAACGCGGTGGCCGGCGAGACCGAAACCAACGGCGCCGCTTACGTGATGGCCTCGCTGGGCCTGCCGGCGCTGCCCGGCCTGCTGTCGGTGGTGCGCTCCAAGCCGAGCGAGAACCTGCCGCTGGCGCTGAACTACGGCGCCGTCGAACTGGCCGCGCCCGCGGCGCGCGCCTTCGCCAAGCTCAAGTCGGTGCGTGAGGCCGGCCGGGCCTGGCTGCTGCGCTACCCCGAGCATGCGGCCTGCGGCCTCGTCGCGCCGGCGCTGGGCAAGGCCGGCGAGGCGCGCGACTGCGCCGGCTCCGCGCTGCGGCTGCTGCAGGCCCAGGGCCACGGCGCGCTGCTGCTGGAGGTGGCCGGCCGCTACGGCGACGAGGCCGCGGTGCAGGCCCTGCGCGCCGTGCTGGACGAGAGCCCGCTCGACCGCTTCCCCACCAAGCGCGCGAAGCTGCCCGAGTGGTGGCAGCCGCGCGGCTGGCGCCGGCCCGAGTTGCTGAACGGCAAGGCGCTGCCCGACGAGGCGCTGGATCACCTGGGCCAGATGCTCAGCTTCCCGACCAACGAGGAGGTCTACGGCGGCATCGCCGTCGTCCAGGAAGCATGCCGGCCCGGAACGCTGGCCGACTTCGCCTGGGACGGCTTCAGCGCCTGGCTGGAGGCGGGCGGCCCGAGCAAGGAGGGCTGGGCGCTCACCGCGCTGGGCCTGTTCGGCAACGACGACACGGCGCGCAGGCTCACCCCCTTCATCCGCGCCTGGCCCGGCGAGTCGGCGCATGCGCGTGCGGTCACGGGGCTGGACGTGTTGGCTGCCATCGGTTCCGACGTGGCTTTAATGCTGCTCAACGGCATCGCGCAGAAGATCAAGTTCAAGGGCCTGCAGGACAAGGCGCGCGAGAAGATCGATGCCATCGCCGAGGCGCGCGGCCTGACGACCGAGGAGCTGGAGGACCGCCTGGCGCCCGACCTGGGCCTGGACGAGCAGGGCACGCTGAGCCTGGACTTCGGCCCGCGCGCCTTCAAGGTCGGCTTCGACGAGACGCTCAAGCCCTACGTGCGCGAACTGGATGCCGCCGGCACGCCGGGGGCCCGCCTTCCCGACCTGCCCAAGCCGAAGAAGACCGACGACCCTGCGCTGTCGAAGGAGGCCACCGAGCGCTTCAAGCTGCTGAAGAAGGACGTGCGCACCATCGCCGGCCAGCAGCTGCTGCGGCTGGAGGTGGCCATGTGCGCCCGCCGCCGCTGGACGCCCGAGCTGTTCCGCATGTTCCTGGTCGAGCACCCGCTGGTGCGCCACATCGTCCAGCGCCTCATCTGGGGCGTGTACGAGGTGGAGGGCGGCGGCAGCTACGGCGGTCGGCTGGTCTCCTGCTTCCGCGTGGCCGAGGACGGCAGCTTCACCACCGCCGAGGACGACCCGTTCGAGCTGCCCGAAGGGGAGCAGGTCCGCATCGGCGTGCCGCACGCGCTGGAACTGCCGGCCGCCGACGCCGCGGCCTTCGGCCAGGTCTTCGCCGACTACGAGCTGCTGCAGCCCTTCGCGCAGATCGGCCGCGACACCTACACGCTGGGCGACGCCGAGAAGGCCGCCGACAAGCTCGACCGCTGGAAGGGCGCCAAGGTGCCTACCGGCCGCGTGCTGGGGCTCGTCAACAAGGGCTGGCGGCGCGGCCAGGCGCAGGACGGCGGCGGCATCTGGTACTTCCTCAAGCCCCTGGGCGCGAAGAAGGTGATCGAGCTGTACCTCGACCCCGGCATCATCGTCGGCATGGTCGACGAGTACCCCGAGCAGGAACTGGGCGAGGTCAAGGTCGGCCCGCCCGGCTCCTGGGGCGAGATCCAGGAGCCCGAAGCCTTCAGCGCACTGGACGACATCTCGGCCAGCGAGCTGATCCGCGACCTGGAGGCGCTGCGGGCATGAGCCGGCGGGCGGGCGCGGCCCTCGCCGGCATGGCCCTGGCCGCTGCCGCAGGAGCGGCGCCCCGCGATGCCGCGCCGGAGGTGTCCACCCGCGTCTCGACGGTGCTCACGAGCGCGCATTGCGAGGCGCCGGGCTTCGCCGGCCTGTGCCGCGTGATCGTCGCCGACGAGGGCTTCGAGCACGTGCAGTCGCGCGTGTGGATCGAATGGCTGTCGCCGCGCGAGCGCGGCGCGCCGGTGCGTCTGCGCCGCATGGCGGTGCACGACGTCGGCTCCTGGGTGCTGGCGCCCGCGCCGCGCGGCATCGACGGCCGCCGCGTGCACTTCGACGCCACGCACACCTACTCGATGGAGCGCCGCGCGCGCGTGCTGGAATTCGGACCGCCGGGGCACTACCGCTGGATCGGCGGACCGTGAAGGCGTCGCGCTATGGTTGTTCTCCTTGCCGCCGCTGCCGGCGGCCGACTTGATTCACAGGAACCCGGATGGCCTCGTCCCGCAAACCCGATCCCGCCGCTTCTCCAGCCGCGCTGCAGCGTCCGCCTGCCGAGATCCTTTATGCCGACCAGCTCGCGAAGCTGCAGGCGCAGGACGGCGCGAATCCGCGTCCGCCCGGCTGGCAGCTCAGCCTGAAGGCCGCGCGTGCGTTCATCCTGGGCGACGCGCAGCTCGCCATCGCACCCAAGATCGTCGCGCCCGTGGCCAGCATCGAGCGCATGCTGGTCACGCTGGCCACCGGCCGCGGCCTCATGCTGGTGGGCGAGCCGGGCACCGCCAAGTCGATGCTGTCGGAACTGCTGGCGGCGGCGATCAGCGGCACGTCCACGCTCACCATCCAAGGCGGCGCCTCCATCACCGAGGACCAGATCAAGTACGGGTGGAACTATGCGCTGCTGATCAACGAGGGCCCCAGCCCGCGCGCACTGGTGCCGGCGCCGCTGTACCGCGGCATGCAGGCCGGGCAGGTGGTGCGCTTCGAGGAGATCACCCGCGCGCCGCTGGAGGTGCAGGACTGCCTGCTGGGCATGCTCTCCGACCGCGTGATGGCCGTGCCCGAGCTGGCCGGCGAGCACGGCATGCTCTACGCGCGCGAGGGCTTCAACATCATCGCCACCGCCAACACGCGCGACCGCGGCGTCAACGAGATGAGCGCCGCGCTCAAGCGCCGCTTCGACTTCGAGACCGTGTTCCCCATCCTCGACTTCGACCGCGAGCTGGCGCTGGTGGAGGACGCCTCCGCGCGCCTGCTGGCCCAGAGCGGCATCCCGCAGACCGTGCCGCAGCCCGTGCTGGAACTGCTGGTCACCACCTTCCGCGACCTGCGCGGCGCCGCCGGCGGCGACGGCGCGATGGACCGCCTCAACGCCGTCATGTCCACCGCCGAGGCCGTCAACGTGGCCCATGCCGTGGGCGTGCGCGCCTGGTTCCTCGAGCAGCGCGAGGGCTCGCCGCAGGACCTGGTCGACTGCATTGCCGGCACCGTCGTCAAGGACAACGCCGACGACCGCGCCAAGCTGCGCCGCTACTTCGAGCAGAAGGCGGCCAAGCGCGAGGGCGCGCACTGGCGGGCGTACTACGAGGCGCGGCACCGGCTGCCGTGATCGCGTGACGGCGGCGCAGCCCCACATCCTCGGCATCCGCCACCACAGCCCCGCCTGCGCGCGGCTGGTGGCGCAGCGCATCCGCGCGCTGCGGCCCGCGCATGTGCTGATCGAGGGGCCGGCCGACTTCAATGCGCGGCTCGACGAGCTGTACCTGCCGCACCGGCTGCCGGTGGCGATCTACTCCTATCTCTGCGGCGGCGACATGCACCGCGGCTCGTGGTCGCCCTTGGCCGAGCATTCGCCCGAGTGGCAGGCGCTGCACGCGGGGCGCGAGGCCGGGGCGCAGGTGCGCTTCATCGATCTGCCGGCCTGGCACGACGCGTTCGCGTCGCTGGAGAACCGCTATGCCGACGTGGCCGACGCCGAGCACGAGCGCCGCGCCGAGGCCTACGAGCAGGCGCTGACCGAGCGGCTCGCGGTGCAGGGCCGCGACGCGCTGTGGGACCACCTGTTCGAAGACGGTTGCGCCGAAGACGAGCTGGCCGCGCGCATGGCCGCCTACTTCGAGCGCCTGCGTTCGGCGGACGACCCCGGATCGCAGGGCAACCAGGCGCGCGAGCGGATGATGGCCTGCTGGATCGCCTGGGCCGTGGCCCGGGGCGACGGCCCGGTGCTGGTGGTCTGCGGCGGCTACCACGCCCCCGCGCTGGCGCGCCTGTGGCCGGCCATGCCGGCGGACGAGCCTGAACTGCCCGCGCCGCCGCAGGAGGAGGGCGCCGTCGTGCGCTTCGGCTCCTACCTCGTGCCCTACACCTTCAAGCGGCTCGACGCCTTCGCGGGCTATGCCTCCGGCATGCCGTCGCCGGCCTGGTACCAGTGGATGTGGGAGCACGGCGCCGAAGGCGCGGCCCGGCGCGCGCTGCAGCACGTGATGCGGCGCCTGCGCGAGAAGAAGCTGCCCGCATCGACCGCCGACCTCATGGCCGTCCACCTGCGCGCGCAGGGCCTCGCGCGGCTGCGCGGCCACGGCCGGCCGCTGCGCAGCGACTGGCTCGACGCGCTGGCCGGCGCGCTGGTCAAGGGCGCGCTGGACGCGCCGCTGCCCTGGACCTACCGCGGCCCCCTGCGCCCCGGCACCGATCCCGTGCTGGTGCAGGCGATGGACGTGCTGGCCGGCGACGTCGCCGGCGCGCTCGCGCCCGGCACGCCGCAGCCGCCGCTGGTGCAGGCGGTGCAGGGCGAGCTGGCCGGGCTGGGCATCGAGCTGCGCGGCACGCTGCAACTGGACCTGCTCAGCGACACCGGCCGCGCCAGGAGCCGCGTGCTGCACCGGCTGGCGATCCTCGGCCTGCCCGGCGTGACGCGCACGCGCGGCCCGAAGCAGGCGCTGTCGGGCGAGCGCACCGAGGTGTGGACGCTGGCCCAGCCCTTCGAGCAGCAGGCCGCGCTGATCGAGGCCGGTGCCTGGGGCGCCACGCTGCAGGACGCCGCCCGCGCGAAGCTGGAAGACGAGTTGCGCCGGGCGCAGGGCCGCATCGCCGCGCTGGCCGAGGGCCTGAACCGCGCCGCCTGGGCGGGCCTCGCGGCGGTGAGCGGATCGCTGCTTCGCGAACTGCAGGCGGCCGTCGCCAACGAACCGCGCTTCGACGACCTGGCGCCCGCCCTCGGCACGCTGCACACGCTGCTGCGCCACGGCCAGATGCTCGGCATGGCCGATGCGCCGGTGCTGCGCGTGGTGATCGAGGCCGGCTTCGACCGCGCGCTGTGGCTGCTGGAGCCGCCGGCCACCATCGCGCCCGTCGACATGCGCGCGCACCTGCAAGGCCAGCTCGCGCTGCGCCAGGTGGTGGCCGACACCCTGGCCGCGCTGGAAGACGCCGCCGCCGGCGAAGGCGAGGCTGCGCACCGCCTGGCCATCGAGCCCGCGCGCGCCCTGGCCGTGTGGCAGCGCAAGGCGGCCGATGCGGCCGCCGCGCCCGTCAGCCGCGGCGCGGCGCTCGGCGCCGCCCTGAGCCTGGCGGGCCGCGACGGCGCGGCGTCGACGCACCGCGTGGCGGACGCCCTGCAACTGCTCCAGTCCATGCCCGCCGCCACGCTGGGCGACGCGCTCACCGGCCTGCTGGCGCTGGCGCGCGAGGCCCTGTCCGCCGAGCCCGCCTTCGCCGCCGGCATGGACCGCATGGTGCAGGCCCTCGACAACGCCGAGTTCGTCCTCGCGCTGCCGGCTCTGCGCGCCGCCTTCGCCTGGCTGCCGCCGCAGGAGCGCGGCGACCTGGCCGGGCAGGTGCTGGCGCTGCATGATGCAGGGCACCTGTCGCGGCGGGCGCTGACGGGGCGGCTGGCGGCCGGCGCGTCGGCGGAAGACCAGGCGGTTGCCCGGGCGGCCGAGGCGGCCGTCATGCAGCGCCTGGCCGCCTGGGGCATCGACCCGCAGGCGACGTGAACCCGGCCCGGCCGGCATCCAACCATCCGACATCATGCGCAACGCCCTCGACTTCAGTTCCTGGTCCGCCATCCTCTCCACCCTGCTGGGCCTGGTGCTCGTCTCGCTGGTGGCGGTGGGCATCCGCCTGGTCTTCATGCAGACGCTGCAGCGCCGGCGCGAGCGCGAGAACCGGCAGATCAACGAGCGGCTGAAGACGCTGATCGCCGCCTACAAGACGCTGGGCGGCTCCTTCACGGGCGACCTGTCGGTGGACCCGTCGCACCGGCGCACGCAGCGCCTGCGGGCGGCGGACCCCGAAACGGTGGACGAAGGCGATGCCGGCCGCGACGCGCTGCCGGAATCCGCCGCCGAGCGCCGGCGCCGCATCCGCGACGCGGTGGAGGCGGCACTGTCGGACGTGATCCTGCTGGGCACGGAGGAACAGGTGCGCCTCGCCGTGGCGGCGGCCAACGAGATGGTGGCCGGCCGCACGGTGCACACGGCCGAGCTGGTGGCCTCGCTGCGGCGCTTCATCCGCGAGGCGCTCGACCTGGAGCCGATCCCGGCCGACCTGCAGGTGCCCAGCCAGGGCCCGGTGCGCGCCGCTTCGGGCGGCGGGCGGGGCGGGGCGGGCCAGGGTGGCGGCGGCGGCGGGCGAGGCGGCGGTGGTGGTGGTGGCGGAGCAGGCGCCGGCATGGGCATGGGGATGGGCCTGGCCGGCGGCGCCGGCCTGCGCCATGCGGC
>NZ_JBIQNC010000011.1:9574-27072 GCF_044462705.1 Xenophilus sp. | reverse complement strand
TCGGCCCTCAGCACGCCGGAGTGGATCAACGCCATCCACACGCTCTTTCCCAAGGAGGTGATCGAGCGGCTGGAGCGCGACGCGGTGGAGCGCTACGGCATCGACGAGGTGGTGACCAACCTGGAGGTGCTGGAGCGCATCGAGCCGTCGGAATCGCTGCTGCGCGCCGTGCTGCACACCAAGCACCTGATGAACCCCGAGGTGCTGGCCGCGGCGCGCAGGCTGGTGGCCGAGGTGGTGCGCCGCATCATGGAGAAGATGGCCACCGAGGTGCGCCAGGCCTTCAGCGGCACGCGCGACCGGCGCCGGCGCTCGCGCATGAAGATCGCGCGCAACTTCGACTTCAAGCGCACCCTTGCCGCCAACCTGCACCGCTACGACCCGGCGCGCCGGCGGCTGTACCTGGAGACGCCGATCTTCAACAGCCGCACGCGCCGCCACGTCGAGCCGTGGGACATCATCCTGCTGATCGACCAGAGCGGCTCGATGGTGGACTCGGTGATCCACAGCGCGGTGATGGCCGCCTGCCTGTGGCAGTTGCCCGGCATGCGCACGCGCCTCGTGGCCTTCGACACCGAGGTGGTGGACCTCACGGCCGACGTGTCGGACCCGGTGGAACTGCTGATGAAGGTGCAGCTCGGCGGCGGCACCGACATCGCCCGAGCGGTGGCCTACGCGCAGTCGCTCGTCGCCAACCCTGGCCGGAGCATCGTGGTGCTGGTGAGCGATTTCTACGAGGGCGGCAGCGCCGGCGAACTGGTGCGGCGCGTGAAGGCGCTGGTCGAATCGGGCGCCAGGGTGCTCGGCCTCGCGGCGCTGGATTCGCAGGCCGAGCCCGCCTACGACCGCGAGATGGCGGCGCGCCTGGTGAAGGAGGGCGCGCAGGTCGGCGCCATGACGCCGGGCCAACTGGCCGGCTGGCTTGCAGAAAAAGTGCAGGGCTGATGGCACGCGCCGACCTGCTTGAACTCACCCCCGAGGCGCTGACGGCGCTGGCCAATGCCGGCTTCGTCAAGCGCGCGCAGAAGGATGTAGCCGCCGGCCTGCTGCCGCGCGTGGAGGAGGCCGGCGACGGCACGGTGAGCGCGCATTTCGACGACGGCGTCTGCACCCGCCTGCCGCCCGGACGCACCCTGCGCGACGCGGCCTGCGACTGCCCGGCCAGCGGCATGTGCCGGCACCGGGTGATGCTGGTGCTGGCCTACCAGGCGCAGGCCGGCGCCGCTTCGGAGGCCGCGGCGCCGGAGGCCGAGGACGACGCCGACGGCCCCTGGTCGCCGGCGCAGTTCGACGACGCCGCGCTGGCGGCCGGCTTCGCGCCTTCGGTGCTGGAGCAGGCGGCGCGGCTGGCGGCCTCGCGGCCCGTGGTGGCGGTGCAGCCGGGGGCGACGCCCTCGGCGCGCCTGCCGATGTGCAGCGTGCGCTTCTTCTCGCGCAGCTCGCTGGCGCATGCGCGCTGCGACTGCCGCCAGGGCAGCGGCTGCCCCCACGTGGTGCTGGCCGTGTGGGCCTTCCGCGATGCCGGCGCGCCGGCCCCCGGTGCCGGAGAGATCATGGTGGAGGTGGCCCCGCGCGGCGCCGACGGCGAAGCGCCTGCGCCGCCCGCCGCGGCGCTGCAGACCGAGGCCGCGCAGGCGGCCCGGACGCAGATCGACGGCCTGCTGCACGCCCTGTGGCTGGACGGGTCGAGCCAGCCGCTCATGGGCCTGGCGGCCCGCTTCGAGGCGGTGCGTGCGCGGGTGCAGGCGCTCGGCTGGCGCTGGGTGGACGACGCGCTGGACGAGCTGTGGCAACTGCTGCAGGCACAGCAGGCGCGCAGCAGCCGTTTCGACGCGCAGCGCCTGCTGGCCGTGATGGCCGAGCTGTGGGCGCGCCTGCGGGCGGCGGGCTATGCCGAGGCGCGGGCGCAGCAGGGCGACCGGCCCGCGCTGCATGCCAGCCAGATCCTCGGCGTCGGCGTGAAGGGCGAGGTCGCGCTGGATCACCTGCGGCTGGTCTCGCTCGGCGCCGCGCTGTGGTCGCAGGAGGACGCGGAGGGCGCGAGCGTGCTCTTCGCCGATCCCGACACGCAGGCCGTCACGGTGCTCGAACGCCACTGGCCGCGTGCGGCCGATGCGGCCGCCGGCGGGCAGCCGTCGCCCCTGGCGGGCCGGCGCGTGGCCGGCTTTCCGCTGCGCCAGGTGGCCGCCGGCCAGGTCGTCACCAAGGCGGCCACGCGCCGCGCCAACGGCCTGATCGACATCGCGGCCGGCGTGCGGCAGACCGGCGTGCTGCCGCTGTCGCCCCGCTCGTGGGACGAACTCGCCGCCCCGCTGCGCCAGCCCGGCGTGGCGGCGCTGGTGGCGCAGTTGCGCGATGCGCCGCCCGGCTTCGTGCAGCCGCGCCAGGCGGCCACCGGCGCGGCGACCGGCGCCGCCGGCGCGCTGCACGTGCTGGCCTTCGACGGCATGGCCGCGCTGCACACCCACTGGGACGCCGCCGCGCAGACGCTGCATGCGCAGATCGCGGCCGAAGGCACCGACCCGGCGCCCGAGGACCGGCTGTGGATCGAGTTGCCCCATCGCGCCGCCGCGCCCGGCGCGGTGGACGCGCTGGCCCGCGCCCTGGCCGGCGAGTGGGGCCCGCTGCGCGCCGTCGCCGGCACCGTCCGCCTGCAGGCCGGCCGGGCCGTGATGCAGCCGCTGGCGCTGCTCACCGCGCAGCGCGCCGTGGTGCTGCAGGTGGAGACGCCGCCGCCGCACCCGCTGCCGCTGCACGGCGCGCACGACGAGGCGCCGCCCCTGGCGCGGCTGGCCGCCGACACGCTGGAGTTGCTCGTCCAATGGCTGCGGCAGGGCCTGCGCCACCAGGGCGGTGGCCTGGCCGCGCGCGCCGACGCGCAGGCCGAGCGCCTGCGCCGGTCGGGCCTGGGCCGCTGCGCCGACCTGCTGCAGGGCGCGATCGCCGGCCTGCGCGCCTCGCAGCGGCCGGCGCTGGTCGCGCAGCTGGCGACCCTGAGCCTGCTGGCGCAGGGCGTGCGGCAGCAGTGAGCGGCGTCGGCTGCGACCGAACTACAGCTTGTAGAAGCGCTCGATCACCGACCAGGCGTCCTCGGGCGTGTCCACGTACTCGAAGAGGTTCACGTCCTCCGGCGAGATCACGCCTTCTTCCGCCAGGAACTCGAAGTCGATCAGCCGCTTCCAGTACTCCGAGCCGAACAGCACGATCGGCACCTGCCTGGACTTGCGCGTCTGCACCAGGGTGACGACCTCGAACAGCTCGTCCAGCGTGCCGAAGCCGCCCGGGAAGGCCACCAGCGCCTTCGCCCGCATCATGAAGTGCATCTTGCGGATGGCGAAGTAGTGGAACTTGAACGACAGCGCCGGCGTGATGTAGGGGTTGGCGGCTTCCTCCATCGGCAGCGCGATCGACAGGCCCACCGAGAGGCCGCCGCCCTCGTAGGCGCCGCGGTTGGCCGCCTGCATGATGCCGGGGCCGCCGCCGGTGCACACGAAGAGCTTGTCGGCCGGCTCCTTGTCGTCGCTGTAGTGGGCGACCAGCTTGCCGAAGGCGCGCGCCTGCTCGTAGTAGTGGCTGCCGCGCGCCAGCCGGCGCCAGCGTGCGGCGGCCTTCGCGTCGCCCTGCGCCTCGGCCTGGGCGATCAGCGCGGCGCTCTCTTCCTCGCTGCGGAAGCGCGCGCTGCCGAAGACGACGATGGTGTTCTCGATGCCGTGGGCCTGCATCTCCAGGTCGGGCTTCATCAGCTCCAGTTGCATGCGCAGGCCGCGCGTCTCGCGGCGCAGCAGGAATTCGGGGTCGGCGAAGGCGAGGCGGGAAGGGTCCTTGTCCAGCGGCAGGCCCTGGTCGGCGTGGGCCTGCAGCGTGGCCCAGGCGTCGGCGAGGCGTTTGTCGTGGAGGCGGTGGGTGGCGTTCTTCGAAGACATGCGGCAGTGGCGGGCGGGTGCGCCGGGCGGCACCCCGCGGGAGCGGTCGATGTGATGCGGGGCGTGCATTGTGCGCCTGCCGCGCACGCCGCCGCCGCGCTCAGAAGCGCCCGTGGCGGCCCGCGCCGGCCACGAAGCGCGCCGCGCCGGCGGCACCTTCGGCCGCCACGATGGGCACGCCGTCGCGGCCCTCGCGGCGCAGCGCCTCGGCCAGCGGCAGGTCCCACTGCGCGTAGGCGCTGGCGCGGTCGGCCAGCATGCACTGCTGCGGGAAGGCGGCGATCTGCCGCGCCAGCGCCTCGGCCTCGGCGCGCGCCCGGCCGCGCGGCACCATGCGGTTGACCAGGCCCATGGCCAGCGCCTCGTCCGCGGGCACCGGCCGGCCGGTCAGGATCAGGTCCAGCGCCCGCCCCATGCCGACCAGGCGCGGCAGCCGCACCGTGCCGCCGTCGATCAGGGGCACGCCCCAGCGCCGGCAGAAGACGCCGAGCACTGCGTCCTCCTCGGCCACGCGCAAGTCGGCCAGCAGCGCCAGCTCCAGCCCGCCCGCCACCGCATGGCCGGCGATGGCGGCGACCAGCGGCTTGGCGAGCGCCATGCGCGTCGGCCCCATCGGGCCGCTGCCGCCGCCTTCCGGGTCCAGCTCGTTGCGGCGCGCGGGATCGCCCACCGCGCCCAGGTCGGCGCCGGCGCAGAAGCTGCCATGCTCGCCCCACAGCACCGCCACGCGCAGGCTGTCGTCGGCTTCGAAGCGTTCGAAGTCCCGGCGCAGCAGCGCGGCGGTGGGGCCGTCCACCGCGTTGCGGCAGTGCGGGCGGCTCAGGACGATGGTGGCGACAGGGCCGTCGGTCTCGGTGCGGACGGCGGGGGTGGCGTCAGGTGCGGCGGTGTCCATCGCGCCAGCTTACAGGCGCCTTCACGGCAGTGCCGCGGCCAGGGCGGCGGCCAGCGTCATCCCCGTCAGGCCGATCGTGATGCGGATGCCGTAGCGTGCCCCGCCGCTGGTGAAGGCCACCAGCGACTTCGCCGCCGCGCTGGCCGCCAGCAGCCCGACCACGGCCCAGCGCGCCAGCCGTTCGTCGAGCACGCCGTCGCGGTACAGGCTGGCCACGCCGGCCGCGGCCGACTGCAGTTCGACCAGCGCCGCCAGCAGC
The DNA here is from genome assembly GCF_044462705.1 of Xenophilus sp. Lineage (NCBI taxonomy): Bacteria > Pseudomonadati > Pseudomonadota > Betaproteobacteria > Burkholderiales > Comamonadaceae > Xenophilus > Xenophilus sp. Next base: position 21,995 of record NZ_JBIQNC010000011.1, on the reverse strand, counting down.
GTCGCGGCCAGGGCGCCGCCGGGGCCGAGCCACTGGCCCAGCAGCTTCGAGCCCACCATCACCGCGGTGATCGTCGCTGCGAAGCCGAGCGCGTGGCCGATGCGGAACATGCGCGTCTCGGCGGTGGGCGGCGCGGCCTCGGTCTGCTGCCCGCGGCGCAGGCCGAAGGCCGAGCCCAGCAGCAGCACGAGGCCGGCGGCCAGCAGGATCCAGCGCACGCCGGGCAGCAGGCCCGGCGCCACCGCCAGCAGGATCGGCACGAACAGGCTCAGCGAGGCCAGGTTGGCCAGCATCGCGGCGCCGATGGCCGAGGGCAGCAGCGCCGGCTGCTGCTGCGCCTGTTTGCCGAAGCCGGCGGTGGCGGCGGTCGAGGAGACGTAGCCGGAAAAGAAGCCCGCCGCCAGCAGCCCCCAGCGCGTGCCCACCAGCCGCAGCGCGACGTGGCCCAGCGCGCTGATCGCCATCACCAGCACCGCCAGCGTCCAGACGGTGGCCGGGTTCAGCAGGCCCCAGGGGTCGACGGTGCGGTCGGGCAGCAGCGGCAGCACGATCAGCGCGAAGGCCAGCAGCATCAGGCCGTCGGCGAGCTCGCGGTTGCTGATCAGCTCGCGGCTGAAGCGGTGCAGGCGCGACTTGGCGAAGACGAGGATTGCCACCAGCACCGCCAGCGCGCCCGCGATGGCGGGCTGGCGCAGCGCCAGTCCGCCGAGCAGGCAGCTCGACACCAGCGCCAGCTCCGAGGTCACGCCCAGGTCGGTCTGGCTGGTGCGCCAGTAGCCCAGCGCGACGAAGACGCCGGTCAGCAGCACGGCGACGGTGAACACCGGCAGGCCCAGCCACAGCGACACCACGCCCATCAGCGCGGCCAGCGTGTGCGAGCGCAGGCCGCCGGCGATGCTCGGGTCCTCGCCCTTGCGGCGTTCGTAGACCAGGCCGATCAGCAGTCCCGTGCCGAGGGCGGTGGATAGCGAGACCAGCGAGAGCGCATCGGGGGAGGGCGGCATCGGCGAGCAGAAAGGCAGTTCGGGCGTCTCCAAAAGAAAAGAGCCCTCGCAGGGCTCTTTTCCAAGGGTTCCGAAGTGTGCCGCATCAGACCCGCTTGCGGTATTCGCCCGTGCGCGTGTCGATCTCGATCCTGTCGCCCTGGTCCACGAACAGCGGCACGTTTACCTCGAAGCCGGTGGCGATCTTGGCGGGCTTGAGCACCTTGCCCGAGGTGTCGCCCTTGACGGCCGGCTCGGTCCAGGTGATCTCGCGCTCGACGCTGGTGGGCAGTTCCACCGAGATGGCCTTGCCGTCGTAGAACACCACCTCGACGGCCATGCCGTCTTCCAGGTAGTGCAGGGCGTCGCCCATGTTCTCGGCCTCGACCTCGTACTGGTTGTACTCGGTGTCCATGAAGACGTACATCGGGTCGGCGAAGTAGGAGTAGGTGCACTCCTTCTTGTCCAGCACGATCTGGTCCATCTTGTCGTCGGCCTTGAAGACGACTTCGGTGCCCATGTTGTTGAGCAGGGCCTTGAGCTTCATGCGCACCGTGGCACTGTTGCGGCCGCCGCGGCTGTATTCGGTCTTGAGCACGACCATCGGGTCCTTGCCGTGCATGATCACGTTGCCGGCGCGGATTTCTTGAGCGATTTTCATGAGTGAAGGTCCTTGCGAGGACGTTGGGCCGCTCGGCGCGGCAGGCTGCCCGAAAGAGATGTGACGGTGCGCTGCCAACCCGCGGCGGGTGGGGCGAAAAGGCCGGCGGCCCCGGTGGGCCGGGCTGCCTTTCTTCGCAAAGCCCACTATTTTACCCCGGCCCCGACGAAGCGCCGCAACTGGGTGAGGAGGTCGTCCTGCGCCAGCAGCCGGGCGCGCGCGGCCTGCACGGCCTGCCGCCAGTCGGCGAGGGCCCCGTCCGCCGGCGCCGCGACCTGCGCCGGGGGGGCGTTCGCGCCGTTCCAGGCCAAATGCAGGGCGCGCAGCGAGGGCGGGGCCTGCATCCAGTCCAGCCAGGCCGCGAGCTTGGCGTGGTGCGCGTCGTCGTCCTGCGGGTAGATGTGCCAGACTAGCGGCGCGCCGGCCCACAGAGCGCGCACCAGCGAGTCCTCGCCGCGCACGAAGTTCAGCTCGCAGCTCCACAGCAGGTGGTCGTAGTCGGGCTGGGCCAGCCAGGGCAGCTCGCTGACGCGCAGCCGCCCGGCGCCGGCCGCCAGCGCGGGCAGGGCGCGCACCGCCGCCGCGGCGCGCCCCGGCGTGACCAACAGGTGCGTCGGCTCGCTGCCGCAGGCCATGCCGGCCAGCACTGCCTCCAGCGCGGGCGGCTCGTAGCAGAAGAGCGAGACGAGGCGCTCGCCCGGGCGCCAGTCGATGCGCTGCGCCTGCAGCCACGCACCACGGTCGAACGCGGCCTGGCGCGCGGCGAGATCCGGCTCGCGCAGCAGCCCGCCGGTGCCGGACGTGAAGCCGGGGTAGAAGAACCACTTCGTCAGCCCGGCTCCCGGCCCGCGGAACACCGGCGAGGGCAGGGTGTGCAGCCGCTCGACGTGCGCTTCGGCGGAGAGGTATTCCAGGTTGATCCAGGCGCGCGGATGCGTGGTGCCCGGCCCGGCGGCGAAGCGTTCGACCAGTGCTGGCGAGGGGTTGCAGCCGAAGGCCTCGACCAGCACGTCGGGTGCCGGCGCGGCCAGCGCGGCCTCTTCGGCGGCCGGGTCGGACCAGTCGACGACCTCCACGCCGGCGCGCTGCGGAGCCATCCAGTCCAGCGCCGCGCCGTCGTCGACCCACAGGCGGGGCGCCTCGCCCGCATCGGCGAGCTGGCGCGCGAGACGCCAGCACACGCCCAGGTCGCCGTGGTTGTCGATGACTCGGCAGAAGATGTCCCAGCGCATGCGGCGATTGTCGGCGCGCCACAATAGCCGTCATGTCGCAAGCGCATTCCGAACAACTGCTGGCCGAGGTGGCGGCGCTGCCCTCGATGCCGGGGGTGTACCGCTATTTCGACGCGGCCGGCGGCGTGCTCTACGTGGGCAAGGCGCGCAACCTGAAGAAGCGCGTCTCGAGCTACTTCCAGAAGAACCACGCCGGCACCCGCATCGGCCACATGGTGGGCAAGATCGCGCGCATGGAGACGACGGTGGTGCGTTCCGAGGCCGAGGCGCTGCTGCTGGAGAACAACCTCATCAAGACGCTCAAGCCGCGCTACAACATCCTGTTCCGCGACGACAAGAGCTACCCCTACCTCAAGATCGCCAGCCACGCCTTCCCGCGCCTGGCCTACTACCGCGGCGCGACCGACCGCAAGCACCGCTACTTCGGCCCCTACCCGAGCGCCTGGGCGGTCAAGGACACCATCCAACTGCTGCAGAAGGTGTTCCGCATCCGCACCTGCGAGGACACGGTGTATGCCAACCGCACGCGGCCCTGCCTGCTCTACCAGATCAAGCGCTGCAGCGCGCCCTGCGTGGGCCACATCTCGGCCGAGGCCTACGCGGGCGACGTGTCCGACGCCGAGGCCTTCCTGCGCGGCGACACGCAGCAGGTGCTGTCGGAGCTGGAGGCGCGCATGATGGCGCACGCCGAGAAGCTCGAATTCGAGCAGGCGGCCGAGCTGCGCAACCGCATGTCGGCGCTGTCGAAGGTGCTGCACCAGCAGTCGGTGGAGATCGCCTCCGACAAGGACGTGGACATCCTGGCCGTGAAGGTGCACGGCGGCAAGGCCTGCGTGAACCTGGCGATGGTGCGCGGCGGCCGGCACCTGGGCGACCGCGCGTACTTCCCGGCGCACGTGGAGGACGCGGCGCTGGTGGCGCAGGCCGAGGGCGCCGACGAGGCCAGCGCACCGGCGGACGGCGCGCTGGCCGAATCCGTCGAGCGCCAGGTGCTCGAGGCCTTCCTCGCGCAGCACTACATCGACGCGCCCGCGCCGCCCACGCTGGTGCTGGGCGAGGTGGTGGGCCGCGAGCTGATCGAGGCGCTGGCGCAGCAGGGCGGCGCGCGCATCACCGCCGTCTTCCAGCCGCGCGCGCAGCGGCGCCTGTGGCTGGAGATGGCGCAGAAGAACGCCGACATCCAGCTCGCCCGCCTGCTGGCCGAGGAGGGCTCGCAGCAGGCGCGCACGCGCGCGCTGGTCGATGCGCTGGAACTCGCGCCCGACGACCTGGACAGCTTCCGCATCGAGTGCTTCGACATCTCGCACACGGCGGGCGAGGCGACGCAGGCCTCGTGCGTTGTCTTCGAGCACCACGCGATGCAGAACCGCGAGTACCGCCGCTACAACATCGAGGGCATCACGCCCGGCGACGACTACGCCGCCATGCGGCAGGTGCTGCACCGCCGCTACGGCAAGATCGCCGAGGCCATGGCCTCCGAGGCCGACGCGCCCACGCCGGGCGACGGCGGCGGCGCCGATGCGAAGCCCGGCACGCTGGCCGCGCGCATGCCCGACCTGGTGCTGGTCGACGGCGGCAAGGGGCAGGTGAGCATGGCGCGCGAGGTCTTCACCGAGCTGGGCCTGCCGCTGGCGCTGATCGCCGGCGTCGAGAAGGGCGAGGGCCGCAAGGTGGGGCTGGAGGAACTGGTCTTCGCCGACGGCCGCGACAAGGTGTACCTGGGCCGCGACTCGGCTGCGCTGATGCTGGTGGCGCAGATCCGCGACGAGGCGCACCGCTTCGCCATCACCGGCATGCGCGCCAAGCGGGCCAAGGTGCGCGTGGGCGGCAGCCAGTTGGAGGACATCCCCGGCATCGGCCCCAAGCGCCGCGCGCGTCTGCTGCAGCGCTTCGGCGGCATCCGCGGCGTGGCGGCGGCCAGCGTGGAGGACATCGCCTCGGTCGACGGCATCGCCATCGATCTGGCCGAAGAGATCTACCGCGCGCTGCATTGACCCCGGCGGCCGGCGCCGCCGCGGCCGCATGACACAATCCCCGCCATGTTCTGGACGCTCCCCACCATCATGACCTGGACGCGCATCGTCGCGATTCCTCTGATCGTCGGGGTGTTCTACCTGCCGCTGGCCGAGCCGGTGCGCAACCTCATCGCGACGGTGATGTTCATCGTCTTCGCCGCCACCGACTGGCTCGACGGCTTCCTCGCGCGCAAGCTCAACCAGACCTCCGCCTTCGGCGCCTTCCTCGACCCGGTGGCCGACAAGTTCCTGGTGTGCGCCTCGCTGCTGGTGCTGGTGCACCTGAACCGCTGCGACGTGTTCGTGGCCCTCATCATCATCGGCCGCGAGATCGCCATCTCCGCCCTGCGCGAGTGGATGGCGACCATCGGTGCGGGCAAGAGCGTGGCGGTGCACATGATCGGCAAGGTCAAGACCACGGTGCAGATGGTGGCCATTCCCTTCCTGCTGTTCGACGGCCGGCTGTTCGGCCTGATCGACACCGGCCTCTGGGGCCAGTGGCTGATCTGGCTCTCGGCGGTGCTCACCGTCTGGTCGATGGTGTACTACCTGCAAAAGGCCATTCCCGAGATCCGGGCGCGGGCGCGATGAGCCCCGGCCGCGGGGCGCAGGCCGACGGCTGGCTGCGCGCCATGCCGGTGGTCTTCGTGCTGATCTGGAGCACCGGCTTCATCGTGGCGCGCTACGCGATGCCGCACGCGCCGCCGCTCAAGTACCTCGCCGTGCGCTACGCGCTGTCGGCCGTGGCGCTGTGCCTTTGGGCCCGGGCCGGCGCGGCGGTGTGGCCGCGCTCGCGCACGCAGGTTCTGCACCTGGCCATCACCGGCGTGCTGATGCAGGCCGGCTACCTGGGCGGCGTGTGGGCCGCCGTCAAGGCGGGCATGGGCTCGGGGCTGGTGGCGCTGCTGGTCGGCATCCAGCCGGTGCTCACCGCGCTGTGGCTGGCGATGCACGGCGGCCGCGTCACGGCACGCCAGTGGGTGGGCCTGCTGCTGGGCTTCGCGGGGCTGGCGCTGGTCGTGTGGCGCAAGCTGGGGCAGGGCGGCGAGGTGAACGCGCTGACCATGTCGCTGGCCGTGCTGGCGCTGCTGTCCATCACCGTCGGCACGCTCTACCAGAAGCGCTTCGTCGCGCCCTGCGACGTGCGTACCGCCAGCGCGGTGCAGCAGATCGCCGCGCTGGCCGTCACCCTGCCGCTGGCGCTGTGGCTGGAGGCTCAGCCGATCGTCTGGAACGCGGAGTCGATCGGCGCCATGGCCTGGTCGGTGCTGGCCCTCACGCTGGGCGGCAACTCGCTGCTGTACCTGCTGATCCAGCGCGGCACGGCCACGGCGGTGACCAGCCTGCTGTACCTGGTGCCGCCCTGCACGGCGGTGATGGCGTGGCTGCTCTTCGGCGAGCCGATCACCGCGCTGACGGTGGCCGGCATCGCGCTCACGGCCGTCGGCGTGGGGCTGGTCGTGCGGCAGCGCTGACGCCGTTCATCCGGCCCGGCCGGACTTCCACGGCTCGGCGCGGAAGCGCTCGGCCAGCGCATCGACCAGCAGGCGCACGCGGCGCGGCGTCTTCGGCTGCCAGGGCGCGATCCAGAGGATGTCGGCGTCGGTCATCGCGTGGCGCGGCAGCACGCGCACCAGGCGGCCCTCGGCGATCAGCGGGGCCACGTCCCACAGGCTGCGCAGCATCAGCCCGTGGCCGGCCAGGCACCAGTCGCGCACCAGTTCGCCGGAATTGCTGGCCAGCGGGCCGTCGACGCGCACGCGGTGCAGCGTGCCGTCGCGCTCGTGGCGCAGCGCCCAGTGTGCGGGGGCCTGCGCCGGCCGGCCGGCCTCCTCGTGCTCCCGCACGCGCAGGCAGGCATGGCGCGTCAGCGACTCGGGCGTGTCGGGCGTGCCGTGCGCCTTCAGGTACGACGGCGCCGCGACCACCACGCGCTGGTTGCGCGCCAGCCGGCGGGTGGTCCAGTCGGCCGCGTGGCGCGACTGCACGGACCACAGCCACACGGCCCCGTCGAAGCCCTCGGCCGCCAGTTCGGGCAGCCGCTCGGTCAGCGTCAGCTCGATGCGAAGCTGGGGATGCGCCTGCTGGAACTGCGCCAGCGCTGGCCCCACCCAGCGCCGGCCGAAGCCCAGCGTGGCGGCCAGGCGCAGCGTGCCGGCCAGGCCCTGCTGGCGCTCGCGCAGCTCGGCCTCCAGCGCGGCGAAGCCGTCGAGCAGGCCGCGTGCGTGGGTGCACACGGCCTCGCCCTCGCGCGTGAGCGCCAGGCGTCGCGTGGTGCGCTCGAAGAGGCGCTGGCCCAGCCGCGATTCGAGCGCCGCCAGCCGCTTGGTGACGACCGAGGGCGCCAGGCCGAGCGCCTGCGCCGCCGCGGCGAGGCTGCCGCCGTCGCGCACGGCGAGCACCAGTTCGAGGTCCGGTCGGTCCAGGGAATTCATTCCAGTTCGGAAAGAGTTGGTTCGGCTATTGTTTCTTGATCGAGCCCAGGGCGCAACGCACAATGACGCCGTGCTGGACGACTTCACTCCCTTCGACCTCCTGCGCGACGGCGTGCGCGTGCACGGCCGCATCGGCGGGCAGGGCGCGCCCCTGCTGCTGCTGCACGGCCATCCGCAGACGCACGTGATCTGGCATCGGGTGGCGCCGCGGCTGGCCGAACGCTTCACGCTGGTGCTGCTGGACCTGCGCGGCTATGGCGATTCGGGCCGTCCCGAAACCGATGCGCAGCACCTCGCCTACAGCAAGCGCGAGATGGCGCTGGACGCGCTCGCGGCGATGCGCAGCCACGGCTTCGAGCGCTTCGGCGTGCTGGCGCACGACCGCGGCGCGCGCGTGGCGCACCGGCTGGCGGCGGACCATCCCGGAGCGGTGTCGCGCCTGCTGCTGCTCGACATCGCGCCCACGCTGGCGATGTACGAAGGCACCACCGAGGCCTTCGCGCGCGCCTACTGGCACTGGTTCTTCCTCGTCCAGCCGCCGCCGCTGCCCGAGGCGCTGATCGAGGCCGACCCGGCGCGCTACGTGCGCAGCGTGATGGGCGGCCGGCATGCCGGGCTGGCGCCTTTCGCGCCGGAGGCGCTGGCCGAGTACGAGCGCTGCATGGCGCTGCCCGGCGCCGCCCGCGGCGTGTGCGAGGACTACCGCGCCAGCGCCGGCATCGACCTCGATCACGACCGCGAGGACGTCGCCGCCGGCCGCCTGCTCGCGCAGCCGCTGCGCGTGCTGTGGGGCGCGCACGGCGTGGTCGGCCGCTGCTTCGACGTGCTGGCGCTGTGGCGCGAGCGCGCCCGCCAGGTGAGCGGCGGGGCGCTGCCCTGCGGCCACTACATTCCGGAGGAGGCGCCCGAGGCGCTGGCCTCCGAGGCCCTTTCATTCTTCAACGAGGACGAGACACCATGAGCAGCAAGAAGCGCATCGCCGTGATCGCCGGCGACGGCATCGGCAAGGAGACCATGCCCGAGGGCCTGCGCGTCGTCGACGCGGCGGCCCGCAAGTTCGGCATCGACCTGGCCTTCGACCACTTCGACTTCTCCAGCTGGGACTACTGCGAGAAGCACGGCAAGATGCTGCCCGACGACTGGAAAGAGCAGATCGGCGGCCACGACGCCATCTTCTTCGGCGCCGTCGGCTGGCCCGAGAAGATCCCCGACCACGTCTCGCTGTGGGGCTCGCTGCTGCTGTTCCGCCGCGAGTTCGACCAGTACATCAACCTGCGCCCCGCGCGCCTGATGCCCGGCATCACCGCGCCGGTGGTGCGCCGCGACGGCAGCCCGCGCGAGCCCGGCGAGATCGACATGTACATCGTGCGCGAGAACACCGAGGGCGAGTACTCCAGCATCGGCGGGCGCATGTACGAAGGCACGCCGCGCGAGATCGTGGTGCAGGAGACGGTGATGTCGCGCCACGGCGTGGACCGCGTGCTGAAGTTCGCTTTTGACCTGGCGCAATCGCGCCCGAAGAAGCACCTGACCAGCGCCACCAAGAGCAACGGCATCTCGATCACCATGCCGTACTGGGACGAGCGTGTTGCACAGATGGCAAAGACGTATCCCGATGTGAGGCTGGACAAGTTCCACATCGACATCCTCACGGCGCATTTCGTGCAGCGTCCCGACTTCTTCGACGTGGTGGTGGCGAGCAACCTGTTCGGCGACATCCTGTCGGACCTGGGCCCGGCCTGCACCGGCACCATCGGCATCGCGCCCAGCGCCAACCTCAACCCGGAGCGCACCACGCCCTCGCTCTTCGAGCCCGTGCACGGCTCGGCGCCGGACATCGCGGGCAAGGGCATCGCCAACCCCATCGGGCAGATCTGGTGCGGCGCGATGATGCTGGAGTTCCTCGGCCACAAGGACGCGCACGACGCGATCCTCGCGGCGATCGAGAAAGCGCTCACGCCCGGCAGCGGCGCGCCGCGCACGCCCGACATCGGCGGCAGCGCACGCACGCAGGACCTGGGCCGCGCCATCGCCGAGGCGCTTTGAGCGAAGACTTCACGAAAGGCCCCTAGAATCGCGCCCTCGTTGCGCCAGCGGGGGCACGTCGTATTGACACCCCCTGATGGCGTGGCTTTAATCCCTGTCGGCAGCGCGCTGCCGAGCGTCGGAACTGCCTCCCACCCTCCAATCGTCGTTCCCGGCATCGCCGGTGGGCCGCTTTCGTTCTCCGACGCACCCGATCAACCTTCTTCCGGACAAGGGGTCCTTGTGAACAAGACCGAACTGATTGAGCACATCGCAAAGAACGCCGACATCTCCAAGGCGGCCGCCACCCGGGCGCTGGAGTCCACCATCGGTGCCATCCGCACCACGTTGAAAAAAGGCGGCTCGGTCTCGCTCGTCGGCTTCGGTACCTTCGCGGTGGGCAAGCGCGCCGCGCGCACCGGCCGCAACCCGCGCACCGGCACGGCCATTAAAATCAAGGCCGCCAAGATCCCGAAGTTCCGTCCCGGCAAGGCGCTGAAAGACGCGTTGAACTGACGCGCCGAACCGATGGGAAACCGACGGTGGGGTGCTTAGCTCAGTTGGTAGAGCGGCGCCCTTACAAGGCGTAGGTCGGCGGTTCGAGACCGTCAGCACCCACCACCCGAAGAAAAGGCGAACGACGGTTCGCCTTTTTTCTTGGCTTCGTCGTTCACGGCGCTGCGGCGCGCTGCCAGAGAAAGTGTCCAGGCATGTTTGAAACCTTCCGCAAGCACAACAAGATCCTGATGTTCTTCTTGTTCTTGCTGATCATCCCGTCCTTCGTGCTGTTCGGCGTCGAGGGCTACACCGAGTTCACCCGCGGCAGCGACAAGGTCGCGGTGGTCGACGGGCACCCGATCACCCGTCCCGACTGGGAGGCGCAGCACCGCAACGATGCCGACCGCCTGCGCCAGCAGATGCCCTCGGCCGACCCGTCGCTGCTGGACTCCGAGGCCGCGCGCTACGCCACGCTGGAGCGCATGGTGCGCGATCGCGTGCTGGTCGCCGCCGCGAACAGCGAGCACCTAGTGGTGCCGGACGACCGGCTCGCGCGCATGTTCGCCGAGGATCCGACCCTGGCCGCCTTCCGCGATGCCGAAGGCAAGTTCGACCGGCAGCGCTTCATGCAGGCCACGCGCATGACGCCGGAGCAGTACGAGGCCGCGGTGCGCGCGGACCTGTCGCGCCAGCAGGTGCTGGCCGGCGTGACCTCCACGGCGCTGGTGAGCCAGGCCCAGGCGGACGTGCTGCTCGATGCGGTCTACGCCGGCCGCGAGATCCAGGTCGCCCGCTTCGAGCCCGCGCAGTTCGCCGCGAAGGTCACGGTCAGCGACGCCGACCTCGAGACCTACTACAAGGAACATGCGGCGCAGTTCCTGGCGCCCGAGCAGGCGAGCATCGAGTACATCGTGCTCGACCTGGACGCGGCCAAGCGCGCGGTGACCGTCAGCGAGGCCGACCTGAAGAGCTACTACGAGCAGAACCAGTCGCGCTTCGGCACGCCGGAAGAGCGGCGCGCCAGCCACATCCTCATCACCGCGCCGCAGGACGCGCCCGCGGCCGAGCGCGAGAAGGCCAAGGCAAAGGCCGAGCAGTTGCTGGCGGAAGTGCGCAAGAACCCGGCGGGCTTTGCCGATCTGGCGAAAAAGAACTCGCAGGACCCGGGCTCGGCGGAGAAGGGCGGCCAGCTCGACTTCGTCGCGCGCGGCGCGATGGTCAAGCCGTTCGAGGACGCGATGTTCGCGATGAAGAAGGGCGACGTGAGCGACGTCGTGGAGTCCGAGTTCGGCTACCACATCATCCGCCTGGACGATATCAAGCCGGCCGAGGTGCCGCCCTTCGAGCAGGTCAAGGCACGCATCGAGGACGACGTGCGCACCCAGCAGGCGACGCAGGAGTTCGCCAAGCAGGCCGAGACGCTGAGCGATCTGGTCTACCAGCAGCCCGAAAGCCTCCAGGGCGCGGCCGATCAGCTCAAGCTGCCCATCCAGAAGGCCGAAGGCGTCACGCGCACGCCCGCCGCCGGCGCCAAGGGCCCGCTGGCCAGCCGCAACTTCCTTTCGGCCCTGTTCGCGCCGGAATCGCTGCAGCGCAAGCAGAACACCGAGGCGATCGAGGTCGGCACCAACCAGCTCGCCGCAGGGCGCGTGGTCCAGTACGCCGCGGCGCGCACGCTGCCGCTGGAAGAGGTGAAGGCGCAGGTGCGCGAGCGGCTGGTGAGCGAGCGGGCGGCGGCGCTGGCGAAGGCGGAAGGCGAGGCCAAGCTCAAGGCGTGGCAGGCGAACGCGGCCGGCGCCAGCCTGGGGGCGGCGACGACCGTGTCCCGCGGCGTGGCATCGACGCAGCCGGCCGCACTGATCGAGGCCGCGCTGCGCACCGATGCCGCCAAGCTGCCGGCCTGGGTGGGCGTCGACCTGGGCGCCCAGGGCTATGCCGTCGTGAAGGTGAACAAGGGCGTGTCCCGGCCCGCGCCGACGGACGAGCAGAAGCTGCAGGAGCGCACCCAACTGGCGCAGGCGGTGGCCGGCGCGGAGGCGCAGGCCTACTACGAGCTGCTCAAGGAGCGGCTGAAGGTGAAGATCCTGGTCCCGGCGCCGGCCGGACAGGCCGAGCCCGCGGGATCCTGACCGTTTTCACAGTACAATTGCAGATTCTCCGGTGGCTGTAGCTCAGTTGGTAGAGTCCCAGATTGTGATTCTGGTCGTCGTGGGTTCGAGTCCCATCAGCCACCCCAGTTGATTTCTCCAAGAGGCGTGCCCCTGGCGCCTTTTTTGCTCATCAAGCAACCCTGTTTTTCTCACCGGAAAACAGGGTTTTTTGTTGTCCGGCGCTTTGCCGGCAGGCCATTGCGATGTGCGTTTTGCACAACGCAAACCGATGCGTCCCGGGCCGGTTTATTGGAAGAAACCGGATAATTGCTTGAAGTCCCGCGCATCTTTCCAATTAGAATGCGCGGCGTTTTCAGTGGAAGGAGTTATCCAATGGCCATCACGCTCGCCGAAATCAATTCCCAGATCCAGGAGCACGACAGCAAGATCGCACAATTGCGCAAGCAGGCGGAAGAACTGCG
>NZ_JBIQNC010000011.1:0-9474 GCF_044462705.1 Xenophilus sp. | reverse complement strand
GCGGGCTTTGTTCATTGGAGCGGGGCCGGCTCAATTGACCAGCACCAGCTTTCCCATCACGCCGCGCGAGCCCATGCGCGCATAGGCCGCCTTCAGTTCGGACATGGGCATGGCGCGATCGATCACGGGCTTGATCCTGCCTTCGACATACCACTTCGCCAATTCGCCCATCATGCGGGTATTGGCCTCGGGTTCGCGGCGGGCGAAGTCGCCCCAGAATACGCCGACCAGCGATGCGCCCTTGAGCAGCGTGAGATTCAGGGGCAGCGCCGGAATCGGCCCCGACGCAAAGCCGACCACCAGATAGCGGCCGCGCCATGCAATGGAACGGAAGGCCGGCTCGGCGAAATCGCCGCCCACCGGGTCATAGATCACGTCAGGGCCCTTGCCCCCGGTGGCTTCCTTGATCGCGTCGCGGAAGCCGCCGGGCAGCGGATGGGTGCTGTAGTTGATGGTGGCGTCGGCGCCCAGCGAGCGGCACAGGGCACATTTCTCGTCGGTGGAGGCGGCCGCGATGACGCGGGCGCCGGCCGCTTTGGCGATCTGGATGGCAGCCGTGCCCACGCCGCCAGCGGCGCCGAGCACCAGCACCGTCTCGCCGGCGCGCAGCTGGGCGCGGTCCATCAGCGCATGCCAGGAGGTGGCGTAGATCATGGTGAACGCCGCCGCGTCCACGTCCGTGAAGGCGTCGGGCAGCGGCATGCACAGCGCCGCGGGCGCCAGCGTGTGCGTGCCGAAGCCGCCAGTGCCGGAAAGGCATGCGACGCGCTGGCCCGGCTTCAGGTGCTTCACGCCATCGCCCACTGCCTGCACCACGCCGGCGTATTCCGAGCCCGGCACGAAGGGCAGCTCGGGCTTCATCTGGTACTTGTTCTGCACGATCAGCAGGTCGGGGAAGTTCAGGCTGGCCGCTTTGATCTCCACCAGCACCTGGCCCGGCCCGGGTTGGGGGGTGGGCAGTTCCTTCCATGTCAGCGCATCGACGCCGACCGGGTTTTCGCAAAGCCATGCATGCATGCGATTCGTCTCCTTCGGGTAGCGGGGCATGATACGGGTCGGCTGCGGCGCGTTCTTGTCGCTGGTGCGACCGGCGCGGGCAAAGGCGGCCGCCTCCTAGAATCGCAGCCTGACGACATGAAGATCCTCATTTCCAACGACGACGGCTACCAGGCCCCCGGCATCGTCGCGCTGCACCAGGCGCTGGCCGAGGTGGCCGACGTCGAAGTCATCGCGCCCGAGCACAACAACAGCGCCAAGTCCAATGCGCTGACGCTGGCGGCGCCGCTGTACGTGCACCAGGCGCACAACGGCTTTCGCTATGTCACCGGCACGCCGGCCGACTGCGTGCACATCGCACTCAAAGGCCTGCTCGAGCACCGCCCCGACCTGGTCGTCTCCGGCATCAACAACGGCGCCAACATGGGCGACGACACCATCTACTCCGGCACGGTGGGCGCGGCGATGGAGGCGTACCTGTTCGGCATCCCGGCCATCGCGATCTCGCAGATCGAGAAGGGCTGGGCGCACATCGACGCGGCGGCGCAGGTCGCGCAGCGGCTGGTGCAGCGCATCGAGCGCGAACGCATGCTGGAGGGGCCGGCCTGGCTGCTGAACGTGAACGTGCCCAACCTGCCCGCCGACCAGCTCAAGCCCCTGAAGGTGTGCCGGCTGGGCCGCCGTCACGCGGCCGAGAAAGTCATCACGCAGCAGAGCCCGCGCGGCGAGACCATGTACTGGATCGCCGGTGCCGGCGCGGCCAAAGACAGCAGCGAAGGCACGGACTTCCACGCCACCGCGGCCGGCCATGTCTCGCTCACCCCGCTGCAGATCGACTTGACCGACCACGCGCAGCTCGGCGACTGGCGCGATGCGGTGGGCCGGCTCGCTGCCGACTGACAGCGGATGACCCGGCCCCGGCCCACCTTCCCCGTCAGGCTGACGCCGGCATCGCCGGCGCCGGTGCCCGCGCGGCCCGTCGCCGCGAAGCCGCCCGTGCCGGCGCGGCCGGCCGTCGTCAGCGCCACGCCGGCCATGGCCTCCGAGGCGGTGCGGGCGCGCATGGTCCAGAAGCTGGCGGCCCAGGGCATCGCCGATGCGCGGGTGCTGCGGGCCATGGGGGCGGTCGAACGCCACCGCTTCGTCGACAGTGCGCTGGTCAATCAGGCCTACGAGGACACCAGCCTGCCGATCGGGCTGGGCCAGACGATCTCCAAGCCCAACGTCGTGGCGCGCATGATCGAGCTGCTGCTCGGCGCACCCGCCCTGGCGGGCCAGCCCCAGGGGCGGCTGGGCCGGGTGCTGGAGATCGGCACCGGCTGCGGCTACCAGGCCGCGGTGCTGAGCCACGTGGCCGGCGAGGTCTACAGCATCGAACGGCTGCGCGGCCTGCACGAGCGTGCGCGGGCGAATCTGCGGCCGTTCCGGCTGGCGACGGTCCACCTGTTGCTGGGCGACGGACGGCTGGGCTATGCCAAGGGAGCGCCGTACGCCGCGATCATCGCCGCGGCCGGCGGCGAGGACGTGCCGGCCGAATGGATCGAGCAACTGGCCGTCGGCGGCCGCATCGTTGCTCCCACGGCTTCTCCAAATGGTGGCCAAACACTTGTCATCATTGATAAAAATGTCCGCGGTATCCAAAGGAGGATGCTTGAGGCAGTGCACTTCGTCCCCCTAAAATCCGGGATTGCTTGAAGGAATGGACATGCAGGGTTTCGGTGGCCGACGCTGGCTGACGTGGTCTTCTCTCGGTGTGGTGGCGCTGCTGCTGGCCGGTTGCGGCGGCACGCCGCGCGGGCCGGCGCCCGTCGAGGATCGCGGGATGGGCGGCGCTGCGCCGTCGGTGTCCGCTGCATCCGGGCTTCCCACCACCGACGCCAACGGCAAGCCTTTGCCGGGCATCGAGAACCTGGGCAAGCCCGGCTACTACGCCGTGCGGCCCGGCGACACGATCCGTCGCATCGCCACGGAGACCGGCCAGCGCTGGCAGGACCTGGCGCGCTGGAACAACCTCGACAACCCGGACCTGATCGAGGTCGGCCAGGTGCTTCGCGTGGTGCCGCCGGCCAGCGGGGCTTCCACGGCGGTCGCGGCCGCTGCGCCTTCCGCCACCTCGCCGGCCACCTCGGCAGCACCGGCCACTCCGGGCGCCACGCCCCCCGCGTCGCCGGCACCGACGCTGCCGGCCACCACGACCACGGCCAAGCCCATCACGCCGGCGTCCGTGGCGCCTGCGGCCGCGGCGGCGGGCGACGAGGACGTGGGCTGGATCTGGCCCGCGCAGGGCCAGCTCATCGCCGGCTTCGACGAGGTGAAGAACAAGGGGCTGGACATCAGCGGCAAGGCCGGCGATGCGGTGCTGGCCGCTGCCGACGGGCGCGTGGTGTATGCCGGCGCCGGCTTGCGCGGCTACGGCAACCTGATCATCCTCAAGCACAACAACACCTACCTGACGGCCTACGCCCACAACCAGACACTGCTGGTCAAGGAGGACCAGAACGTCCAGAAGGGCCAGAAGATCGCCGAGATGGGCAGCAGCGACGCCGACCGGGTGAAGCTGCACTTCGAGATCCGCCGGCAGGGCAAGCCAGTCGATCCTTCGCGCTATCTGCCGAGCCGCTAGTTCGTCCGCATCGCTGCTGATGCCCACGCTCATCCGACGACAATCGCCGGATGACGGACGAGATCCAGCAGAACAACAAGGCGCCAGGCCGCCCCGATGAAGAAGCCTGGCTGACGGTCGAATCGCTCGATCTGGAAGGGCAGGGCGTGGCCCATCGGGCCGACGGCAAGGTGGTCTTCGTGGACGGCGCGCTGCCCTTCGAGGAGGTGCGCGTGCAGGTGCAGCGCCGCAAGAACAACTGGGAGCAGGGCGTGCTCACGGACCTGCGGCGCGAGTCCTCGCAGCGCGTGCGCCCGCGCTGCCCGCATTTCGGCCTGCACGCGGGCGCCTGCGGTGGCTGCAAGATGCAGCACCTGGACGCGGCCGCGCAGGTGGCCGTCAAGCAGCGCGCCCTCGAAGACGCCCTCTGGCACCTGGGCAAGGTGAAGGTGCAGACCCTGCTGCGGCCGCTGGAAGGGCCGGCCTGGCACTATCGCTACCGCGCGCGCCTGTCGGTGCGCTACGTGCAGCGCAAGGGCACCACGCTGATCGGCTTTCACGAGCGCAAGAGCCGCTACGTGGCGGACATGGGCGTGTGCCCGGTGCTGCCGGCGCCGGTCAGCGCCATGCTGCTGCCGCTGCGGCGGCTGATGGATTCGCTGGAGGCGCGCGAGAGCTGCCCGCAGATCGAGCTGGCCTGCGGCGACGCGCCGGGGCAGGCGGCGCTGGGCGTGATCGCGCTGGTGCTGCGGCACCTGCAGCCCCTGTCCGATGCCGACCGGCAGCGGCTGCGCGACTTCGCCGCGGCGCACGAGGGCGTGCAGTGGTGGCTGCAGCCCAAGGGGCCGGACACCGTGCACCTGCTGGACGCCGAGCCCGATGTGCCGCTGGGCTACGAGCTGCCCGAGTTCGGCATCCGCATGCCCTTCCGGCCCACCGACTTCACGCAGGTCAACCCGCACATCAACCGCGTGCTGGTGTCGCGCGCGCTGCGGCTTCTGGACGTGCAGCCGCACGAGCGGGTGATCGACTGGTTCTGCGGCCTGGGCAACTTCACCCTGCCGCTGGCCACGCGCGCCGCGCAGGTGCTGGGCATCGAGGGCAGCGAGGCGCTGGTCGCGCGTGCCCGCGAGAACTTCGCGCTGAACGGGCCGGCGGCGCCCGCCGGCCGGACGCTGGCGGCGACGCGCTTCGTCGCGCGCAACCTGTTCGAGATGACGCCCGAGATGCTGGTGGCCGACGGCGCCGCGGACCGCTGGCTGGTCGACCCGCCGCGCGAAGGCGCCTTCGCGCTGGCCAAGGCGCTGGCGGACCTGCACCAGCAGGGCCTGCCCGAAGGCGCCACCGGCTGGCGTGCGCCTTCGCGCATCGTCTACGTGAGCTGCAACCCGGCCACCCTGGCGCGCGACGCCGGCCTGCTGGTGCACCAGGCGGGCTACCGCTGCACCCACGCCGGCGTGGTCAACATGTTCCCGCACACGGCACACGTCGAGTCCATCGCGGTGTTCGATCGCGCCGGGGATTGAAGCGATCACATGCGGCGAAGCCGCACAAAAGGAAAAGGGGGCCGCCAGGCCCCCTTGTTGTTCCAGCGAAGCGCTCAGTTAGTCCCGTTCGCCGCCGAAGATGCCCAGCAGCGCCAGCAGGCTCTGGAACACGTTGAACAGGTCCAGGTACAGCGCCAGCGTGGCCGAGATGTAGTTGGTCTCGCCGCCGTCGATGATCTGCTTCAGGTCGTACAGCATGTAGGCCGAGAAGATGCCGATAGCGGCCACCGAGATGGCCATCATGCCCGCCGTCGAGCCGACGAAGACGTTGATGATGGCGCCGACGAACAGCACCAGCACGCCGACGAACAGGAACTTGCCCATGCCCGACAGGTCGCGCTTGATCACCGTGGCCAGCGAGGCCATGACGAAGAACACGCCGGCGGTGCCGCCGAAGGCCGTCATCACCAGTTCGGAGCCGTTCTTGAAGCCCAGCACCATGGCGATGAGGCGCGAGAGCATCAGGCCCATGAAGAAGGTGAAGGCCAGCAGCACCGGCACGCCGGCGGCGGAGTTGCGGGTCTTCTGGATGGCGAACATGAAGCCGAAGGCGCCGCCCAGGAAGACGACGAGGCCCAGCCCGCCGGTCAGCGAGCGGGTGATGCCGGTGGCCACGCCCAGCCAGGCGCCCAGCACGGTGGGGATCAGGCTCAGCGCGAGCAGCCAGTAGGTGTTGCGCAGGACGCGCTGGCGTTCGGCCTGGGGCAGCGTCTGGCCGTACGCCACAGGGGTGTCGAAGGTGGTGACGCGGTCGTTCATGTCGAGGGCTCCTGGAGGTGGATGGGTCGCCGCAAGGCAGTTGGGGGCGATTCTAGGTTTGCAAGAGGCCGGGCTCCCGAAAACCGCAGGCCGAGCAGCCTTACTCGGCGGAAGGAATTGGGCGCTATCCTCGCTCCTTTTGCCGACGGAAAAGCACATGAAGACCAAGCACTACCTCGAACTCGACGACGTGAAGCGCATCGCCGCTGCGGCCGAGGCCGAGGCGCTCAAGAACAATTGGGCGGTGACCATCGCCATCGCCGACGACGCCGGCCACCTGCTGTGGCTGCAGCGCCTGGACGGCGCCGCGGCCCTGTCCGCGCACATCGCGCCGGCCAAGGCACGCGTCGCCGCGCTGGGGCGCCGCGAGAGCAAGGGCTACGAGGACATCATCAACGGCGGCCGCACCGCCTTCCTGACGGCGCCGCTGGCCGAAGGCATGCTCGAAGGCGGGGCGCCGGTCGTCAAGGACGGGCAGGTCATCGGAGCCGTCGGCGTGAGCGGCGTTAAGTCGAACGAGGACGCCCAGGTGGCCAAGGCCGGTATCGCTGCGCTCGGCCTCTGAGTCGCAAATCGCCCCCAAAGAAAAAGCCGGCCCTGGGGGCCGGCTTTTTTGTGAGTGTTTCGCGTGGAAAAAAAGGGCTTGGCTGGGGAAAACCGTGGCTAGCCAAAAACGACCCTTGGAGATGGTCTCCTTGAGTCGCCCCACGATGAAACTTGCACGGGGCGCTGCAGGCGCGTTGTCTATTTGGTCAGGATGAGTTTGCCGAGCTTGGTGGCCTGCAGGCGGTAGAGCGAACCGTTGTGCATGATGCCGACGATCTTCTGGCCCTTGAGCAGTTCGGTGCTCTCCAGCAGGTGCGAAGGCCGGGTCACCGGCGCCGCCTGACCGCTGCTGCCGGCATGGTCGAGGGAAGGGTGGCTCAGGACGTTGAAGGCGGTCGGAGTGGCTTGCATGGCGCGATCCAGTGGTTCAATCAGATTGCGATGAAGTAATGATAATGATTCGCAATAAGAAGTCAATCGTCGGGATCAACTTTTTTTGAGGTGCCTGCGGATGTTGCAGGCTCGCCCGCTGGCTACTCGGTCTTGGGTTCGGTGATGAAGCCGATCTTGCGCACGCCGGCGCGCTGGGCGGCGGCCATCGCGGTGGCCACGCGCTCGTAGCGCACTTCCTTGTCGCCGCGGATGTGCAGCTCGGGCTGCGGATCCTTGGTCGCTTCGGCGGCCAGCCGGCTCTCCAGTGTGACGTCGTCGATCTTTTCCTGGTTCCACCAGTAGGCGCCGTCGGCGGCCACGCTCAGCGAGATGGTCTCGGGCTTGGTCTCCTCGCGCTCGTTGGTGGCGCGGGGCAGGTCGATGTTGACCGCGTGCTTCATCACCGGCACGGTGATGATGAAGATGATGAGCAGCACCAGCATGACGTCGACCAGCGGCGTCATGTTGATCTCGTTCATCACGTCATCGGGTTCGTCTTGCGTTCCGAAGGCCATTCATGCCTCCCGACGAGCCGCCTCGAGGGAGGCATGCGCCCCCTCGGGGGGCAGCGAGCGAATGCGAGTTTGGGGGCACATGTGCTTCAGCCCTTCTTGAGCGCCACGACGGTGGATTCGCTGCCGGTGGCGACGCGCGCGCCGGTGACGAAGTAGGCGTGCAGGTCGTGCGCGAAGCTGTTCATCTTGGTCAGCACGAACTTGTTGCCGCGCACCAGCGCGTTGTAGCCGAGCACGGCGGGGATGGCGACGGCCAGGCCCAGCGCCGTCATGATCAGCGCTTCGCCGATCGGGCCGGCCACCTTGTCGATGGTGGCCTGGCCGGCCGATCCGATGCTCATCAGCGCGTGATAGATGCCCCAGACGGTGCCGAACAGGCCGATGAAAGGCGCCGTGGAGCCCACCGACGCCAGGATCGCCAGGCCGGTCTGCAGCCGCGCCGTGAACTCGTCGATGGCGTTGCGCAGGGCGCGGGTGATCCAGTCGCTCACGTCCAGGGCGTCGTGCAGGTGCGCCTTGGTGTTGCGATGATGGGCCGCGGCCTCACGGCCTTCGAGCGCCAGCACGCGGAAGGGGTTGGTGTCGTTCTTGCCCAGCTTGTTCAGGGCGGTGGCGAAATCCTCGCTGTGCCAGAAGTCGCCCGAGCGGCGCGCCATGCGCTTGTAGCGCACGATGTCCAGCGCCTTGACGAGGATGACGATCCAGGAGGCGAGCGACATGCCGACCAGCAGCACGGCGGTTGCCTTGGTGACGAGATCGCCCTGCGACCACACGTGCATCAAGCCGAATTGGGAATCCATCGAAATACTCCAGCGAAAAGGGGGAAGAAATCAGTTCAGGACGAAGGCCAGCGGCGCGTTGAACGCGTATTCCTTGGCGCGTGCGGCGCCCGCGGGCAGATTGATCGAGATGCGCGAGCGCAGGGCGGCCTCGCGTCCTGCGGCGTCGATGCGCTCGTAGCCGCTGGACTTCACGACCGTGGCGCGCTTCGCGACGCCTTCCGAGTCGAAGATGATCCGCACGACCACGGTGCCGGACTCGCCCATGCGCCGGCTCATCGCGGGGAAGACCAGCGGCGGCTTGACCAGCCACTGCGCCTGCGTGCCGGTGAGTTCGACCTGGGCGGGCGGCGCCGGCGGTGCAGGGGGCGGGGGCGCCGGCGGTGCGGGCGGCGGCGGCTCCGGTGCCGGCGGCGGGGGATCCACCACGCCGACGGGCGCGTTGGGCGGCGGCGGCATGGGCTTGGGCTCGCGCACGGCCACCGGCCGCGGCGGCGGCTTCTTCACGACCTCCTTCTTGGGCGGAGGCGGTGGCGGCGGGGGAGGCGGCGGCGGTGCCGGACGGGGCGGCTCGACGATCTGGGCCAGGATCTCCACCGGGATCACCACTTCCGCGGCCTTGCGCAGCAGGCCGCTTTGCAGCGCCCACAGCGCGGCGGCGTGGAAGAGGATGACGCCGCCAGCGATGGCAGCGGTGCGGGAGATCCCCAGCGGCGAGGTGGGGGGCGAGGAGAAGCGGCTAGACACGTTCCACAGCAGTTCGGCCGGCAGCGCATGGTGCGCCCGGCGCAGACTGCAAGACAAGAGATCTATTTACGAAAAATCCACCAGACTGAGCCTGCCACGAAGATCAGGCTGCCGGCGAGAGCCGCGACGAGTTCCATGTGCTGCTTTGCGTGAGGGGGCTGGCAAGCTGGACCGCGCGGGGCTCGAAGTCGCAGCTCACGGCGGCGACAGGGTGCGAGGCGCTGCATTGCGCCACCACGTCGCGGGCGCAGCTTTCGCAGCGGCCGCACTGGGTGGCGACGCCGAGTTCGAACTGAACCTCGTCGAAAGTCATGCCCGCACGCGCATGCCGTGCGATCTCTCGGTCGGATACTCGGCGGCAGACGCAGACGATCATGGCGGGCAGCACAGGCTGGCTGGTTGGGATGCGACGATTATAAATAAGAATCCGTCGCATTTGCAATGTCTATCGCATGGCCGGATGCATTTGGCCGCCCCTCAGACTTTTTCAGGCCGCCTCAGACCTCGGCCCACATGCGCAGGAGGTTGTGGTAGCTGGCCGTCAGGGCCAG